>JAAESD010000643.1 GCA_024229695.1 bacterium | reverse complement strand
TTGATTACATGGATCACATGTTGGGTACTGATTTATTAAAAGAAGCACTCGGAAAATACGACAACAAGCGATCAGCAATAAGATTTCAAAGAGATTATCCATTCATGTTGAAGGATGCCATGTATGAAAATGGTGCCGATGAAATTCACATCAATCGAGTCAGTGTTGGAGATATATTGATCAAAGATTTGGGAATCTTCCAAGCTGCTCATTTGGTTCTTGGGAACCGAGTGATGAGCGTGGATGAAGAAAAAGGAGTGATATCGGTTCCAATGAATCATCTCGATTTTGATTATGCATTGAGGGTCAGATAATGCCTTCGATAATCCCTACTATATTTACAACAGTTGCCGGATGGATGGGCGGTGGTGCTATTGCCAATATTGTTGCTGGTGTCATTACTGCTGGCTCAGTCATCGCTGGATCAAAAGTTCTGGGGAAAATGATGGCACCAGACGTTTCTGATATGGGACAGCAAGGACTCGCAATTCGAGACAATGCACCCTCCAACACTGCACCCATTCCAGTGGTTTATGGTCGAAGACAAATCGGAGGAACACGGGTTTTCATAACCACCACCGGAGCAGACAACAAATATCTTCATATGGTTTTGGCAATCGCTGAAGGTGAAGTGTCACAATTGCATCAGGTTTATATCAACGATGTTCAACTTTATAATACCGATGGCAGCATCAATTCTAAATTCAGAGGCGGTGAAGACAACCGATCTTACATCAAAGTCAATTTTCATACAGGTGCCGATGATCAGGTTGCCGATTCTGACCTAACCGATGCAACCTCATTATGGGATTCATCATGCACACTGTCCGGGATCGCTTATGCTTACATTCGATTGGAATACGATACCGATATCTGGACATCAGGGCTTCCGATTATAAATTTCGATATCTCAGGCTCGAAAGTGAGAGACATTCGAAACACAGCTGATGATGCCAATGGGTTACTGAGATTCTCTGATAATCCGGCACTGTGTATCCGGGATTATTTAACCAATACAAGATATGGAAGATCCATTGAGGCATCTGAGATCGATGAGACCAGTTTCATTACAGCTGCGAATTATTGCGATGAATTGGTGAACATCGATGGCACCACTGAACTGAGATATGGTTGCAACGGTGTTGTCAATACCAATGCCACATCCATTGATAATTTAAGTAGAATGCTCACTTCATGCAGAGGCTTTTTGGTTTATACGGGCGGTAAATATAAGATCGTTTTAGACAAGATTGATTCCAGTACATTCTCTTTTGATGAGGACAACATGATCGGTGATATTTCATTATCTGTAGGGTCTAAATCAACTCTCTGGAACCGATGTAAGGCGGGCTTTTATAACAAAGACAAGGATTGGGCGAATGATTATGCCATTCAGGATTCAACCAGTTATCGAAGCGCTGACAATGATCTGGTATTAGAAGGATCAATAGAGCTTCCATTTACCAGTCATGAAAACACCGCTTCCATGATTGCAAGACAAGCCATGAACCAATCAAGAGAATCATTGATGGTGACATTTAGATCCACGATTGATTCTTTGCAAGTGGAGTGCGGTGATGTGGTAACAATCACTTCCAGTTCAATGGGCTGGACAAGCAAGAAATTCAGAGTCTTGGAAATAACAATGGACTACTTGGATGAAATTACATTCACAGCCAGAGAGTATTCCGATGATGTTTATGGTCTCACAGATATCAGTATTGAAGCATTGACTGGCAATAACACCAATCTTCCAGATATTTCAACTGTCTCAATGGTTCAAAACCTCAGTGCATCTGAGGATTTATTGTTCAATAATCCAACACTCACCAATCGGGTCACTCTCAGTTGGGATAAGCCTGACGATGCTTACGCTTATAAATACATCGTAATCCTGAAAAATGGAAGATGGAAATATTCATCCAGCAAAGGTTCGACCCAAGCAACCGAATACCATTTGGATAATCTCAGGCAAGGTCGATATCAGTTTTATGTGAGGGCAGTGAATAAAGCGGGCATTCAATCCAATGACAAGGAAATAAGGTTCTCGGTTCAAGGCACATCTGTATTGCCAGCTGTGAATCCACCAGCGATCACAAACATCACTGAATCATTGTATGTGTCAACAACTGGATCTGGTGTAAAAGCCAGAGCCACGATGAACTTCATTGGCAGCAGTGGCAATACCGATTGGGAAGCATTGGGAGTTGGCATTGATGAATACGATGTTCAATACAAGCTGCAATCGGCTTCCTCATGGCAATCACCCGGATCCACATCGGGTAACTTCTTTGAGTTCAATGATATTGCACCGGGACTGTATAATTTTAGAATCAAAGCCAAGAATGATGCCAATGTGTATTCTGGATGGGCTTCAATGTCAGCTGAAATTGTTGGGCTGACTGAGCCACCAGCTGACGTTGATAATTTTTATATCCGCACCGATAGCCTTGAGGCTCATTTAAGATGGGACTTGGTTGATGATGTCGATGTCAATATTGGTGGTCATTATGAAATCAGGCACAGCGATCAAACAAGTGGTGCTGTATGGAGAGAAGCACGAATCATCGCCAATTATATTGCCGGGAACGAAAATGGTGCCACCCTACCCCTTTTGGCTGGAACCTATTTGATCAAGGCGGTGGATTCTACAGGCCACAAATCTGACAACGCAACTTTGGTGGTCAATTCAATATCGCCCAACCTATTCGATAAGTACAGTTACGCAACTCAAACAGAGTCCAACAGTGCGACCTCATGGGCTGGAACCAAAACAAATTTGGTGATAGCTGATGATGGGGATCTAAAGCTGGAATCAGCCATTGATATTGATGATGTCACTGAAGACATAGATGATTGGGCGTTATTTGATTCCTTGGGTGAGTTAGAGAAAACAGGAAGCTATGAATTCACTGACTACGTTGATTTTGGACAACAAGCCAATTTGGGAATGGTCAGTTCAGCAACATGGACATCAACCGATATTTCAGGGCTGTTTGATAATCGAACCGCTTTTCTTGATTTATGGGCGAACTTTGATTCATTGGATGATTTTGATGATGCCAAATTAACTTTGTTTTATGCAGCCACCAATGATGATCCAACTGGAACACCCTCATGGGGATCATGGCAAGAATTCACCACTGGCACAGTCAATGGCAGAGCTTTTAAATTTAAAATGAATGTATCGACAGAAGATTCATCGCATCAGGTGAGAATCAGTGAACTGACCGCCATGGTTGAAGCTTGGTTTAGATTCAATGCAGATCGCTTAACATCCAGCACAGGTGCTTATGCGGTGACTTTCGATGATGCCTTTAAACAAACAACCCCATCGGTAGCCATTGCAGCGCAAGACATGGCAACAGGAGATTTTTACACAGTCAGTTCGGTTTCGGCCACTGGCTTCACGATCAATTTTTACAACAGTTCTGGAAGCGGAATAGCGAGGACATTCGATTATTTAGCCAGAGGATATTAATTATAATGAGAAATACAACAACTTAGGGTATTATTAGAAACTTAGAGGAATATTTATGTCAAGCGTAACAGATTACAACATTGCAAACGCATCCGGGGCAAGTGTACGCTCGGATTTAAACAACGTCTTGCTGGCAGTCGCCACCAACAATTCAGACACCGCTGAACCAGCAACCACTTACGCTTTCATGCTGTGGATTGATACCACCAACAACCTAGTCAAAATGAGAAATGGTGCGAATGATGCTTGGCTGACTATGCCATTTTCAATGACTGCTTCGAACAGTGTTGATATCAATGCTGGTACGATTAATGGAACTAGCATAGGTTCTTCAAGCACTTCGACTGGTGCGTTCACTACTTTGTCTGCAAGCACAAGCCTAGACGTTACAGGAATCATCGTAAGTGACGGCATGTCTACTAACACATCAGGAACTTCTAACTTCAGAGCTGGTGTCAACGCAGGTAACAGCATTGCAAGCGGTGGTAATTATAATGTTGTCGTGGGTGACGAAGCGGGTACTGCTATAAGTACAGGTGATAATAATGTAGCCGTTGGTTTTGAAGCCTTAAAAACAAATGCTACCTCTTCTCAAAATACCGCTATTGGAGTGTATTCTTTAAAGGTTAATACCGCTGCTAATAATACTGGTGTTGGTTATAATGCTCTGGTAGCAAACACCACAGGAACAGAAAATGTTGCTGTCGGTAAAGGCGCACTTGACGCTAATACAACGGCTGATGAGAACACGGCAGTTGGGATAAATACTTTAGGTGCAAATACTACAGGAAAAAGAAACGTAGCTGTTGGTGGAAGTGCTTTATTAGCGAACACTACTGCTGATAATAACATAGCTATAGGTAGAGAGGCTATGGTTGCAAACACCACAGGTGCTTCAAATGTGGCGATAGGTTCTCAAGCACTAGACGCTAATACCACTGGTGGTACTAATACTGCAATAGGAGGAGAAGCAATGGGTGCTAATACCACAGGTG
>JAAESD010000642.1 GCA_024229695.1 bacterium | reverse complement strand
TTTCTGAAACATATTCCAAACGATAATACGGCCAATGGTGCGTTACTTAGATATGGACGTCAGTTGATTGCAGAACATCGTTGTTTTAAATGTCATTCGACAGGTGCTCCCAAATCGGGAATGCCAGAATTGGCAATGGATGCGCCAGCATTTTCCGGCATTGGATCCAGAAGAGGCATAAAATGGATGATGAGTTGGGTTCTGAATCCAAAAAAATTACGACCAAGCGCTAAAATGCCAGTCATGTTGCATGGTGTTAATGCCGCTTCTGACGCCAAAGCGATTGCTACTTATATTGCTTCGCTAAAGGGTGTAAACTTGAATAAAGCGCATACTCAAGATTCCAACTTGCTGTTAAGTGTTTCAGAGGGTCGAACGCTGTATCAGCAAATGAACTGTGCTGCTTGTCATACTATTGCAGGCGAGCAGGATGTGGAGGGTAAGTTATCTCTTTACCAAATAGGGGAAAAATTTATCCAGCCAGATTGGTTGTCGGCATTTCTTCAAAATCCACAGGAACACTACAAGTGGATT
>JAAESD010000641.1 GCA_024229695.1 bacterium | reverse complement strand
TAACAAACTGCACTACAACAGCAGATAGAATAATCAGAGCAATACGTTTGTACTCAAGTTTGATAGGGTAAAGGGCATAGGAAAGTGTACCGCTCCAGATAAGCATTATTGTCCAGCCAACAACAGCAGCGTAAGCAGCTCCGTTGATGCCCCAACGCGAGATAAAAAACCAGCTCAGGCCAATTTTCAGAACTGCAGTTACTGACCTTATGAGCGAAATAGTTTTGGTTCTTTTATGGTAGTAAAGTCCAAACATCATATGCATATAGCTACCTGCAAGAATCAGAGAGACTATTTCGATACGTGCAATTCTGATAGCAGGCGCAAACTCAACTGGCGTCAGCAGGAGAATTACTTCTTTGATTACAGCTGCCATTACCAATCCGGCAAAAACTATCATAAGCAGGAATCGAGTGAACATTCGCCCAATCTCCTGAGGAGCATCGGGCTTTTCAGCAATTTCAACTCGTTTGGTATTCCAGCTTTTCATAAATGGTTGAGTAATTAGCAGCGGTATCAACGATGGGAACTTGCCAGCCATCTCCAGAATACCGACGCTCTGAATATCGACCAGGAAGCGCAATAAAACTCGTTCCATCTGTCTTGAAAAAAATGAAATAAGGTTGCCTGGAACAAGTGGCAACTGGAATCGTATTATGTTGCCTGCAATTCGTTTGCTGAATCTTGTGCCGCATTGTTTTATAACAATAAAATTTGTTATAAACGAAGCCAGAATTGATACTGTAAGTGCACTGATGAAGTAGCCTTGCAGTCCCATGCCTTTGATGACTATCAGGTAAATATTCAGTGACAGACCAACAATCAGTTTCATCAGAGAAATTGACGAGAAAAGTACAGATTTTCTTTTTATAACCAGGTAGGAGCCAGCAGCCTGAGCTGAAAGGTCAAAGGCAAATGCCAGAATTGCCATTATGGTTACACTGGTGTGACCGCTTTCGCCAATGAGAAAGTTACTGATTTGCTTGCTGAAAGGCAGGGATAATACCAGTATAATTACATTGAAAATCCAGATTAAAGTTATACCGGTGGAGATAGCTGTTTCAGGTCTTTTGTCTTTTTCTTCATGG
>JAAESD010000640.1 GCA_024229695.1 bacterium | reverse complement strand
TACAGAACTCGTACAAAACTTACACAGGTCACATCCAGTCTTGGAAACACTTTCAACGAATGCAGACGATTTCAACTCATCAAAGTTACTGGCTTGATAAAGATTTGACTTCTCTCCTGCCATATGTAACAATTCTTTGCTGTCAACCTTCTTACCAATGCCAATCACAACCAGCTTCACACCTGACTGCCTAATTTCTGCAGCAATATCACCAGGATCAACAGCATCTGCATCTGCAGTTTGAGCACCATCTGTAAGCAGTACAAGGAGCTTTGGTACATTTGCTCGAGCGCCGTTTTTCGCTTTCAACAATTCGTCTCTTGCTAGGAGCAAAGCTTTGTCTATCCTTGTTGTATGCCCAAATAAAGGTAAACCGTCAACTGCTTTGTTGAAGTCTGAGGCACTTTCGTAATCTGAAAATTTGACACTGAGTTCAGCATTCCAACTGAACGTAATTACACCTCCTCTACTTCCATCTTTCGAAATCGAGAATGTATCTGCAAGGGCCTTCACAAACTCCTTCTCCTTTCCGTATTGGCGTCTTAAACTGCCAGATGAATCCACAATAAAGCCAACATCAACCGGATTCTTACACTTTTTAGCTGTTTGAGAAAATAAAAAGATTATTTCAAAATGAACTGCCCATATATCTAGAGTTTCAATAATTGTGTAGCACGAATATGACATATCGGCTTTCCAAGCGGTTTCAAGAAGAAAGCTGTGATGTAAAATCTAAAGCATGTTCATGATTCATTTGTCCACAACCTTGTTACCATAATACAGCAATCAACTTGACACATATCCACATTATTGCAGCGTGCAACTACAGTAAACACCTACACATAAGAGCTGTGGGTAAACTGCATCATTACAGCAAGTCTCTATACTTTTATGAAGTCTCTAGATACTGAATCATGTTGAGGAAACCTGTTCCCGAAGAAATTCAATCTGAATGGTCCGCTTTTTAACGAGGAGCCTAACAGATTGAACGTAAAAATC
>JAAESD010000639.1 GCA_024229695.1 bacterium | reverse complement strand
GTGGTTGGTCGGTCCTGAAGGTGGCTGGAGTGATCAGGAACTTGCATTGCTTGCTGACAAGGCTGTTGCAGTTCGGCTGGGACCTCACAGGCTTAGAACTGAAACTGCTGTAGCAGCAGGGCTGTCGTTTTTACAATCGGTTGCAGAAAGACTCAATGAGTTGTAGAATACTGAGTCTCAAACTTTGAAAAGGAAAGTGATATGAGTGTGACACAGGATAGAATCAAGACTGAAATGATTGAAGCGATGAAGGGCAAAGATATGCCTCGCGTTCAGGTCTTACGAATGATGCAAGCTGCATTGAAGCAGGTTGAGATTGACACTCGTGAGGAACTTGAAGAAGAACAGGTTATGGAAATTGTTGCTGCTTATGCCAAGAAGGTTAAAGATTCTCTGGCTGGTGCTGTAAGTGCAGGTCGACAAAAAATGATCGAAGATTGTGAATATGAACTTCGGATTGTTAAGGCATATTTGCCTGAAGACCTGACTGAAGAAGAGTTGAAAACAATTATCCAGGGTGTAATTACCAAATTGGAAGCAAAATCGATGAAGGACATGGGCAGGGTCATGAAGTCTGCTGTACCAAAATGTGGCATTAGAGCCGATGGAGATCGTGTCAGCGCCTTGGTCAAGTTGTTGCTTTCTCAAGCAAAATAGAGGGATTCAAAAGTGATTCCTCTTTTGAAGAATATTTCTGGTTGGGATAATAACTAT
>JAAESD010000638.1 GCA_024229695.1 bacterium | reverse complement strand
CTTTGCGTAGGTGGCGGTATCGGTACTGCCCCACTTTACCCTGTTGCCAAAGGTATGAAAGATGTTGGCAACAAGGTTACCAGTATTCTTGGTGCTCGATCAAAAGAGCTTTTGATTCTGGAAGAGCAAATGCGCTCGGCCAGTGATGAACTTGTGATCACAACTGATGATGGTTCTTACGGTGATAAAGGTCTTGTAACAGATGCAATTCAAAGACTTGTAGACAGTGGTGAGAAATTTGACCAGTGCGTTGCCATGGGCCCACCGATTATGATGAAATTTGTCTGCTTGCTCACTAAAAAACTTGGCATCCCAACTCTTGTCAGTCTGAACCCAATTATGGTTGATGGAACCGGGATGTGTGGTGGCTGTCGTGTAACTGTTGCTGGTAAAACCAAATTTGCTTGTGTTGATGGCCCTGAATTCGACGGACATGAAGTCGACTTTGATGAGATGATGGCCAGACTGACCATGTACAAAGATTACGAAAAAGAATCGTTGGAAATGTATAGTGAAAAACACGACTGCAAACTTGGCGTCGTCGGAAGGGAGAAGTAACCATGAAAACCAAAGAAAGATTACAACTTCCACCAATCGATATGCCAGAACAGGATCCAGAAGTAAGAGTAAAAAATCTTAACGAAGTACCTACCGGTTATACTCCAGAAATGGCCATGGCTGAGGCAAAACGGTGTATTCAATGTAAAAGACCATTTTGTACTGAAGGCTGCCCTGTCGGTATTGATATTCCTGCGTTCATTCAACTGATTGAAGATGGGGATTTCAAGGGTGCTATCAGAAAAATGAAAGAGACCAACCTTTTGCCAGCTGTTTGTGGCAGAGTTTGTCCACAGGAAGAGCAATGTCAGCTGGTTTGTACAGTCGGTAAATCCAAGAAAGACCCGACGCTTTCTGTTAATATCGGTCGACTGGAACGCTTTATTGCTGACTACGAAAGAGAACATGGTGAAGTTGAATTACCACCAAAACCTGAGCCAACAGGCAAAAAGGTTGCAATTGTTGGTGGCGGCCCAGCTGGATTGACCGTTGCTGGTGACCTCATCAAGCACGGACACGAAGTAACAGTTTATGAAGCATTCCACAAGGCTGGTGGAGTGCTGATTTATGGTATCCCTGAATTCCGCTTGCCAAAAGCAATTGTGCAAAAGGAAGTGGACTACCTGGAAAAACTGGGCGTTGTTTTCAAGTACAACTATGTGGTTGGAAAAACTACTCCGATGAAAGTTCTTGTTGAAGAAAACGATGCAGTATTCGTTGGTACTGGTGCTGGTCTGCCCCGCTTCATGCGAGTTGAGGGTGAGAATCTACTTGGTGTGTACTCAGCAAACGAGTATCTCACTCGTGCAAATCTGATGAAAGCTTACAGCTTCCCGGAAGCATCGGATACTCCTCTTATGAAGGGTAAAACCGTTGTCACCGTTGGTGGCGGTAATGTTGCCATGGATTGTGCCAGAACTGCATTAAGAATGGGCGCTAAACGGTCGTTGATTGTTTACCGTCGCGCAGAAGAACAGATGCCTGCAAGGTTGGAAGAAATCCACCATGCAAAACAGGAAGGCGTCGAGTTCAGAATCTTGCAGAATCCTACCAAACTTATTGGCGACGACAAAGGATGGCTCAAGCAGGTTGAGCTATTGAAGATGGAACTTGGCGAACCGGATTCATCTGGCAGGCGTAGTCCTGTACCAATTGAAGGCTCCGAGTTTATTGAAGATATTGATGTGCTGATTGTTGCGATTGGCAACAGTCCCAACCCTCTGATACCAGCAACTTTCGAAGAGCTGGAATGCACAAACTGGGGCGGCATAATTATAAATGAGGCAACTGGACAGACTTCTGTTCGAGGAGTTTTTGCCGGTGGTGACATTGTTCTTGGTGCAGCAACTGTTATTTTGGCTATGGGCCATGGCAGGCAAGCAGCAGAAGCAATGAACATGTACCTAAATTCTGGTCGCTGGAGTGACCTGGACGAAGCGATTTCGCAAGAACGCGCTGATGTTAGATAACAAACTGTTTTACATAAACCAGGAGGAATCCATTGAAGGGTCGCGTACTAATTATTGACGACGAAGCTGAGATTCGCCGTAATCTTACTGTTGGACTGACTCAGGAAGACTATACATGTATTGCTTGCCCAGATGGCATTTCAGCAATACATGAGCTAAACCAAGCTCGTGAAAAAGGTCTTGCTTACGATTACCTGATTACTGACATCTTTATGCCTGACATTGACGGCCTTAAGATTTTGAAAGTAATTAAAAATCAATATCCGGAGCTACCCGTTCTGGTAATCACTGGTTTTGGTGACGAACGGCTTGAGGTTACTGCTCT
>JAAESD010000637.1 GCA_024229695.1 bacterium | reverse complement strand
ATAGTTCGATGTCAGAGAATTTTGCAAGTGGATCTGAATCACCAACAACTTCTCCTGTTACCAGATTACGAACTCCATTTTTGCCGATCAATACAGGCTCATTATCTGAATTCAGAACAATTACAAACTCAATGCCATCGCAACTGGCAAGCCCTTCAATCAACCCTGGATAAAGTGAACGTATTTCATCCATGTTAATCCGCCGTTTTGAACCCTCACGATAAATATGCGCCAATCCGCCTGACGGACAGACCACAAGCTGCACAGGTTGGGGTTGTTCAATTGCAGCATCGTCGGTTGATCTGCTGAATCGGCTCAAGGTTCTGCGACTACTATCAG
The DNA here is from genome assembly GCA_024229695.1 of bacterium. GTDB lineage: Bacteria > Krumholzibacteriota > Krumholzibacteriia > LZORAL124-64-63 > LZORAL124-64-63 > JABIBH01. The sequence continues at coordinate 590 of JAAESD010000637.1, read as the reverse complement.
CAAACCATGACCTGCCTTGCTGCCTGTCGAGTTCACCAAGTAGAGCAATCACTGAAGCTCGTCTTGGATCAATAACATTTTGCATCGACACTGTTCCACCAGCAAGTCTTGTTACCAACTCTTCAATGGTCTCACCGATTGCGTGTCGCAGTGGAACCGAATTGCTTTGACCATGATCTGAAAGTAAAACCAGATCATATTCCACACCTGTTGGCTTACGCATTATTCTGCGTAATCGTTGAAACTTTCTGTCAAACGATGTGAGCGTTGACATTGCCTCGCCGGAATCAGGACCGGCGCAGTGCGCAACTTCATCGTAACCAATAAAGTTGGAATAAATTATCGGCATGCCTCTTTCCATGTCCTGTTCTATCCAGAAAAACGACGCCTCTCTAAACATGGCATTGGCAAGTGCGCGGCCAGCAGCATCCATAAAAGTGCGTTTGATTATTCTTTTGTGTCTGCGAAATCGAGACAACAAGTGCCAGACAATTGCTGCAAAAAATTCCCAAAACGTGATAATCCAGGCAATGCTATAAGACCAGGGATTAAGCCAGAAAAGAGAGAAATCGGTATACTCACCAATCTTT
>JAAESD010000636.1 GCA_024229695.1 bacterium | reverse complement strand
GTCCCAATCGGGTTTTTCAATTTACCAAGATTGATTGCAGTCTTGCCACCAATCGATGCATCAACAGCCCCAAGTAAAGTTGTCGGCACAAGCACAAGCCCAGTACCGCGCTTCCAGGTTGAAATCGCCATCGCACCAAGGTCCATCACTGAGCCACCGCCAATTACAATCACTGTCCCATCGCGCCGAAGATTGAGTTTTGCAAACCATTTGTGCAAAAGTTCAAGTTGCTGGTAAGTTTTACACTGTTCACCGCCAGTAACAAGTTTAACAGGCACTGAAACAGGCATAATGTTTTTGTACAGTCGGGCAACTTTTCGATCGCAGATTATTGCATCGGGCGCAAACTTGTTGATAACACTTTTGTTGATTTTTCCCGATGTGTATCGAGTTGCAAATTCTCCAAATTGAGATGTAAATGAGTTAGCCATGACAGTCCTTCAATTCCTGCAGCAACAAAATCTGGAATTCCACGCGCGTGGAATTCCTGAAACTTGAGACTGACTGTTGACCGATGGTTTGTCAATGGAGCAGTCCACACGAGTGGATAATGGTAGTATCTAGAAGCTTATTAAGTTATGCTGCTCCCTCAAATGCTTCAGGAGGAACCAGTGCTCAACAGTGACCGACTAACCCTCAGAGAATTCAAAGACAGTGATCTTGAAGCCGTGCATTCATATGGGTCGGATATTGAAGTTGTTCGATACATGGAATGGGGCCCAAACTCACGTACCGATTCGGAAGATTTTCTGGCTCGAGCCAAGGCAGAGCTACTAAAAGGCCCAAGAGCAATTTACGAATTTGCAGTCATAGAAACTGCCACCGATGAACTCATTGGCGGTATCGGGCTGCATACAAAAGGCTTTCAGGCTATGCTTGGCTACTGCTATGCTCGTCCTGCCTGGGGCAAGGGATTTGCAACCGAGGCTGCTCAACTTCTTGTTGATTATGGATTCAACACTCTTGGACTCCATCGAATTTGGGCAAAATGCGATACAGAAAACATTCCTTCAATCCGGGTTCTGGAAAAGATTGGAATGATTCAGGAAGGCTGTTTGAAGCACGATTGTCAAATTCGGGGTGAATGGCGGGACAACGCTCTCTTTGCTATACTGAAAGAAGAATAGGACAGCTGTCTACCGGAGTAGAAATGAAAATCGATTACAGCCCTATCGGCATTATCCACTCACCGTTTACTGAGCTAAGCGGTATGCCTATCCAGCCAGCAGGAGCAACTGGAGTTGAGGGGACAGTGGATGTTTCCCCAGAATTTCAAGATGGCCTGAAGGATCTTGAAGGATTTTCTCATATCATTTTGTTGTACCATTTTCATAGGAGCAGCAGCTTCAAGTTGCATGTGGTTCCCTTCCTGGACTCGACTTCTCGCGGTGTTTTTGCAACCCGGGCACCTAAACGCCCAAACGGTATCGGATTATCGGTTGTAAAACTTCAGAAGATTAAAGACAATATTATATATATCGAAAATGTGGATATCCTGGATGGAACGCCGTTACTGGACATTAAGCCTTATGTTCCCGAGTTTGATAAACAGACAAAGGTTAAGGTGGGGTGGCTTGAACAAGCGAGAAAAG
>JAAESD010000635.1 GCA_024229695.1 bacterium | reverse complement strand
GGCAGTAGTTTCACCAATCAGATGTTCTTCCAGAAAATCGGGAGCTAGTTTACGGAATTCTTCAGCTGAGCCAGAAGCTTCAGCAGAAAATATCGATTCATCAGGAAGTCTTGTACACACAGGATGCGGTTTTCCAGTCCACCACATCTTTACGCCGTTGCCATCAAGCAGAACCAGATGTCCGCGCAGTCCAAACAGTTGTTGGAGCAGATAAAATGCACCGTGCTGGCTGTGGAACTTGATTATAAAAACGGAGTCTTCAGGCAGTACGCCCACACCGGTAATGGTTGCATCTCGTAAATATTTTGAGGCAGTCAGTTTCTTTGGTTCGATACGAACCAGAGCATCATCAACTGAACGCGGAGGAATGCTGGGACTGTCCCAAAGCAGGCTGATTCCGGGACGTGCTACAAGGTTGAGGTTGATTCTGTCATCGCCCTCAAGGTAGAGGCGCAGCCAGCTGTCACCGCCAGCAATTCTGAAAACCTTGTGACCACAAAACTGCAGTCGCCAGTGTTGAGCCAACGACTGCAAATCCGTGTGATTACGCCAGGGTTGCATTAGAAGAATGTCAGCCCTGCAACCAGCTTCATGTCTGGTGTTTCGTCAGTTAAACCAAGTTTGAACTCAAAGAACATAGATTGGGTCAAGCCAACATCACGGCGGGCACCAATCAATGCACTCAGGCCAAATTCTGTTTCTGTTTC
>JAAESD010000634.1 GCA_024229695.1 bacterium | reverse complement strand
GACGGACAAGTACTTAAATGGGATAACTCAAATAGTAGATGGGAACCAGGTGCGGCAGGTGGAACTTTAGCAATGAATGATTTAACAGATGTTGATACATCTGGAATCTCATCAGGACAATACCTAAAATGGGATGGCTCAAACTTCGTAGCATCAACAGTTTCAGGTGGCGGTGGTGCGTCAGCAATAGATGATTTATCAGATGTAGATACAACCACAAGTGCGCCTAACAATGGTGACGTTCTTACTTGGAGTACTTCAGGTAGTGAATGGGCTCCACAGGCACCAAGTGGTGGCGGTGGTAGTGGCGCATCAGTAGAGTATTTCAAAATAAATTATGCAACAAACGGTAACTTAGACACAATTACAAATGCAACATCTGGTGTTAGTGCAACAATTCTATCAACGACTGGCGGTGACGTAGAAATTTCATTCAGTGGTGCTAGTTATCCACCATCCAGCATACTAATTTATGGTTATTCTTATGGAACAAATGAATATGTAATCATGCCTTTAAACAAAGATATAACAACTCGTAAAATTTCAGGTGGTGGTACTGCCGGAAGTCCAACAGCATTCGGTAGTTTCTCAGCAGAAGAATTAACTATAAAACTTAGAGAGGCAGATACGGGTTCTTCAAGGAGTTTCGGAACAACTACACATTGCTGGGTTATGTTCACAATGGTATAAAGAGGAACTAAGAGATGGCAATCAACAAGACAAGTGCAATAGATTTAAATATTCCAGCGAAAGTTCTATCATGTAGTGTTACGACCGCAACATCAGACGAACAATGGGCATACGATGATGGACTAGGCGATACATGGTGGTCTGGTGGTTCAAATCCAAAATCATTTAGATGGGAACTTACTATGACTGTTACGACAGTTAATCATGGTTCACACTTAACAAGAACTCCTAAAAAATTCGATGGCTTTGATGTTGTTGTAGGCGATTATATCGCTGGTGCAACTGATGGTCGTGCTTTACAGATTGTTAGTATTTCTTCAAAAACAGCAACGACTGTTGTATGTAAAGTTGAAGATAGATTAAGATATAATACATTCAGAAGCGCCTCAGGTGGTGGTCTATTTACAGTTCCAGGTGCGGCAGTTATATTTCAGATTAATGAAAATGGTCATCCAATGATTGACCCATTACCAGCAGGTATTGTATCAAGTGACTTTTATGCTAACGTATCTTCTCGTTTTCAATACTTAAATCCTCAAATGAACTATATGTTAGAAAAAACTGCACATGGTTTTGAGCAGGGCGATGTAGTTGCTATGGACCATACTGCT
>JAAESD010000633.1 GCA_024229695.1 bacterium | reverse complement strand
CTCCAACACCCCAAAACGACAAACCTCAAGAACCTCTCAACCTGATTGCAGAGCTCTCAATCCTTTTGCTCCGCCTCTTAGTCAGCGTGTTGATGCTGCATCACGGCCTGGAAAAACTTCAAGATCCAGAAGGATTCTCAGAATTCGTCATCGGCAAATATTTTCCCTTCTTACCTGGCGATCCTCTCTTGTGGACCTATGCAGCAGCATTAACGCAGCTCATCTGCCCAGCAGGGCTCGTGCTTGGCATCCTGGCAAGACCATGCGCATTGGGCCTGATGTCAACAATGTTGTTTGCTATTCCATTCCATCTGATGGATACAGGACTGGAAGGGTTCCCTCTAGCAGTTGTCGAAAACCACAATTACGCCTTCGAGCTTTCGGCAATTTATGCTGCAATCTTCTTTTACTTCCTATGTGCTGGTCCAGGTAAATTCTCCTTGGCTTCGAAAAAATAAGTCAACAAAATAACAACGAGCTGCACTTCAAACAAATATCTAGCCACACCAATCAAGCCATCAATGAGCTAGATCGCTTTGAATCAATGTAGGAAATGGCGCCGGCCTGTTAACACCATCGCCAGGCCAAGCTCATTACATGCAGCAATGGAATCTTTGTCGCGAATGCTGCCTCCTGGCTGGATAACCGCAGAGATGCCATGGCTTGCCGCTAAGCGAACCGTGTCGTCAAAAGGGAAAAATCCATCACTCGCCAACACAGCCCCT
>JAAESD010000632.1 GCA_024229695.1 bacterium | reverse complement strand
TTATCGCCCTGTTCAAATAGAGCCTTATACCTTACTTCGTGGTCAATGGCTTGAAAAAGCAGGCTTTACTATGGGTCAAAAAATCATCGTTCAAGTCAGCCACCAGCAACTCATCATTACACCTTCCGAAATATCACCTGCTAAATTATAGTTGGTGTATCAAGCTGCTGTACTCCGTAGTGGGTACAGTAGCATAACAAACAAATCCAGCCGTCGCGCAAAAAGCGCTCGGCTGATTTTAAACGTTAGGTTGTGAAGGTAGTTACGTAAGCGTCTAATAAACCCCATCTATTAAATTTTGTAGTTTCCGTCATTCTATATTGCGTAAATTAAATCGCAAAGGGTGACGGAAATGAACAAACGCAGTACAGCAGACTGGCTCGACTTGTTTGAGCAACATAGCAACAGTGGTTTAACCGCTGCCGCATTTTGTCGGGAGCATGGCTTATGTCCGAAGTATTTTAGTCTTCGGCGTAAGCAATTGCACAACAGATCATTGAGCGCAGTACCGATAAAACATAAGACGCAATCGGATGCAGGCTCCTTTATCCCTGTTTCTGTTCGTCCTGAAACAAGTTCGGTCATCGTTGTCCAGTTAGGTGAGTTAACCGTCAATCTGTCCGGCAACGTGGCGGCGGGTTGGTTGTCCGATTTTGTCATCGGCCTGAGAGTTTAGTGGCTATGCGCCTTTTTGTGGATGCGCCGAAGATCTACCTGCATCGAGACCCAGTGGACTTTCGAAAACAGATCAACGGCTTGAGTTGTCTGGTTGAAGACGGACTGCAACTGGATCCCTTCGATGAAGCCATGTTTATCTTTATCAATCGCGCCCACAATCGACTGAAGATATTGTATTGGGAGCGCAATGGATTTTGTCTTTGGTTAAAACGTTTGGAGAAAGACAAGTTTGCCTGGCCGAAAAAACAAACCGACAAGGCGGTGACGTTAAGTGAAGCACAACTCCAGGCATTGTTATCGGGACTCAATCCCTTTCAACAACCGCATCAAGCGTTGCCTTATCGTTCGGTATTATGATTGGTTTATTCCTGGCTTTATGCGTGTTGATGGTATGTCATTGTGGTATACTCTGGCACATGCAAACGGCGTTAAATGACTTACCGAATGACATAAAAACCTTAAAGGAAATGGTGTTAAACCAGGCTTCTTTAAGAGAAGAAGAAGCCAAAGAAAGAAGCGAGTTAGAAAAAGACCGACACGCATTAAAACAACAGAATCACGACTACAAAACACAGGTTCTTTCCTTACAAGAACAACTCAATCTTTTATTACACAAACGCTTTGGTGCATCGAGTGAAAAACTATCCGCAGATCAACTTCGATTATTCAATGAGGCTGAGCAAGAAACCGACGCCCTTGAACAGATGTTGCCGGAGGACACGAAAGACAATGTCACCGTGCCCGAACATGAGCGCAAGAAGCCGGGTCGCAAGCCCTTACCCAAACACTTACCCCGCGAAGAAGTCATTCATGATTTGGCCGAGGATGAGAAAGTCTGTCCCCATGATGGTCATGCCTTAAAGGCTATCGGGGAAGAACGGACCGAACAACTGGACTACATTCCGGCACAAGTCAAAGTGATTGAACATGTGCGACTTAAATACGCCTGTCCGTGTTGTGCCGAGGGGGTGAAGATTGCGCCCTTACCACCCCAACCCTTACCGAAAAGCATCGCCAGCCCGAACTTACTGGCGCATGTCAGTGTATCAAAATATGCCGATGGATTACCGCTGTATCGACAGGAGAAACAATGGCAACGCTTAGGCATTGAATTAGGCCGGGGTACTTTATCGAACTGGATGGTGGGTGTAGGAATGTTGGTACAGCCATTGATTAACCTGCTACGAGACCAACTTCTTGCCGGCACTTATCTTCAAATGGATGAGACACCACTACAGGTATTGAATGAACCAGGCAAAACCCCGCAAAGCCAATCCTACATGTGGGTGCAACGGGGTGGCCCGCCCGGACAGGCAATGGTTCTGTTTGAATATGATCCGAGTCGTAGTGGATCGGTACCGTTACGCCTATTGGAAGGCTTTGCCGGTTATTTGCAGACCGATGGCTATGACGGCTACGGCGCAGTGTGTCAACAAGACAGTATCACGCGGGTAGGATGCATGGCACATGCCCGCCGGAAGTTTGATGAAGCCATCAAAGCCCAGGGCAAAAAGAAACAGCGCACTAAGGGCAATAAAGCCAGCAAGGGACTGAACTTCATTCGCAAACTCTATGTGATTGAACGTACTATGAAAGACAGTACGCCTGAAGCACGTTATCAGGTACGCCAGGAACAGGCTAAACCGATCCTGGACGAAATGAAAAACTGGCTGGATCGTTCACTTGAGCAGGTGCCACCCCAATCGGCGATTGGCAAAGCCATACACTACACGACGCGTCAATGGCCGAGGCTCCTTGCTTATCTTGATGACGGACAACTTCAGATTGATAATAACCTTGTCGAGAATGCCATTCGGCCTTTTGCCTTAGGCCGGAAAAACTGGCTCTTTAGCAACACCCAAAACGGTGCCAAAGCCAGCGCCAATCTCTACAGCCTGGTTGAGACTGCCAAGGCCAACGATCTGGAGCCGTATCACTATCTGCGTGTCGTCTATCGTGAATTACCAAAGGCGCAAACTTTGGAGGATATTGAAGCGCTCTTGCCAGCAAACATAGATATAACATGCCGTTCATTATAAATTATTCATGGTAAGAAAAAATGAAAAAAAATTAAATCTAAAATAACAACCCTGTAGTTAATTAGACGCTTACATAAGAATTCCCCAATCCCTATCGTCATTTTCCAAGCCAGCAGGATTCAGGGAATAGGATATAGGGATTCCGATATCGATCAATCTGGGTTAGTCTTTTGCATAGAGAAAATACTATGCAGAACTCAAGCAAACAATACCTTGAACACTACTGTAAGGATGCAGATAACACTGCATTTAGTAAATTCTATCGAACTGAATCTCCTCGTCTATGGCAATTTTTAAGAAATAGAGGTTGTAATGAGGATGGTGCTTATGATCTTCTTTCTGAAACCTTTTTAAAATTTATTCAGGTTGTATGTAAAGATTTACGTGCGCCTGTTGCGCTCTT
>JAAESD010000631.1 GCA_024229695.1 bacterium | reverse complement strand
TGCACTGGCATGCTTGTCAGATCAGTCTAGAATTATTTATGACTACTTTAAGCAACTCTTCGCTCAGGTTACTAATCCTGCAATTGACTCAATCAGAGAGGAAGTCGTTATGTCTCTGAGTTGCTCCATAGGGCCGGAAGGAAATTTATTGAGTAACAAGGAGGAAAATGCTCACCGACTGGTTGTTGATCATCCAATTTTAACTAATGAGGAAATGGCAGCGCTTAATCAATGCGACCATAGGGGCTGGACAAGTAAGACCATAGATATAACATACGAGACAAACGGCAATCATAATTTAAGTGGCATGCTTGACTCAATATGTGAGCAGAGTACACAAGCTATAAAAGATGGTCACAGCCTTGTCATTTTGTCAGACAGAAATATAAATTCTAATCGAAATGCTGTTAGCTCTCTCCTAGCTTCATCCGCGGTTCACAGGCACCTAGTTGCAAACCATATGCGAACTCAAGTAGGCATCATAGTGGAAACTGGAGAGGCCAGAGAGGTTCATCACTTTTGTCTATTGACTGGATTCGGCGCTGATGCCGTAAACCCTTACCTAGCTTTTGAGGCGTTATGGCAAGCCAGAAGAGATCAATTAATTAACCTGAAAGACGATGATGAAGTGGTTCAGTCATACCGCAAAGCCATTGCCAAAGGCATGCTCAAAGTTATGGCAAAAATGGGTATCTCTACTTTAGCATCCTACAAAGGCGCTCAGATTTTTGAGGCTGTTGGGCTCTCTGATGAAGTTATGAATAAATGCTTTTTTGAAACCGCAAGTCGAATCAGTGGAGTTGGGTTTGATGTTATTCAACAAGAATCTGAAACGCAACATAAGAAAGCATTTTTAACAAAATCACTTGATAACCTGGGTCATTACCACTGGAGAAGTGGTGGTGAAAAGCATATGTGGGAGCCACAAACGATTACTTCTTTGCAGCAAGCTGCTAGAGGCAATGATCAGAATGCTTATTGGGAATTTTCTAAAAAATCAAACGAAGAGGGTACGAGAAATTGTACACTTCGTGGCCTAATGTCATTTAAAGATGGGCATCCAATCGATATAGAAAAAGTAGAGCCAGCAAAAGAAATAGTGAAAAGATTTGTTACCGGTGCTATGAGTTTCGGATCAATCTCTGCTGAATCACATGAGTCACTTGCGATAGCTATGAATCGCATTGGTGGAAAGTCAAACACTGGTGAAGGTGGTGAAGACTCAAAACGCTGGACGCCAGATGCTAACGGTGACTCTAGACGCAGTGCCATTAAGCAAGTTGCCTCAGGCCGATTTGGCGTTACAATTGACTATCTGAATAATGCTGATGAACTTCAAATCAAAGTATCCCAAGGCGCTAAACCAGGCGAGGGTGGAGAGCTTCCAGGTGGAAAAGTTGATGAGGGCATTGCTAAAATTCGATGCTCGACAGCAGGTGTTGGCCTTATCAGCCCACCTCCTCATCATGATATTTATTCAATTGAAGACCTCTCTCAACTGATTTTTGACCTTAAGCGATCAAATCCAGATGCTCGTATCAGTGTCAAACTTGTATCAGAGGTTGGCGTGGGAACGGTTGCGGCTGGAGTCACTAAGGCAAAATCTGATCATATTGTGATCGCTGGACATGATGGAGGAACTGGAGCTTCTCCTCTTACATCAATCAAACATGCAGGACTGCCATGGGAATTAGGTGTTGCTGAAACTCACCAGACACTGGTTATGAATGACCTCCGATCAAGAGTCGTAATTCAAACTGATGGTCAGCTCAAAACTGGACGAGATGTTGCAATTGCTGCCTTACTGGGTGCTGAAGAGTTCGGCTTTTCTACAGCTCCATTGATTACTCTTGGCTGCATTATGATGCGTAAATGTCACCTAAATACTTGTCCTGTTGGAATTGCTACTCAAGATAAAGTATTACGTAAAAAATTTACTGGCAAACCAGAGCATGTAGTTAACTATCTGTT
>JAAESD010000630.1 GCA_024229695.1 bacterium | reverse complement strand
TGGCTAACCACCTGCACCTACTACTGCGCCCTGATGATGCAAGTGATCTGCCCAGGGTGATGCACTGGTTTGCTTGGTATTCAGCCATGGCGTTGAACAGGTTGAGCGGGCGTTGTGGGCATTTCTGGGAGGCAAGGTATTTCTCAACGCCAATCCACCCCAAAGATCACAGGCGAATTTTGAACACGCTCAGATATATCCATGACAACCAAGAAGAGTCTTCAGAACTAAAGGAGATTCCAAGATTCTTGCAATTCTATTAATGGGTGGTTGGCGATTGAAAAAAAATCAATATCAAGGAGATCCTGACTGCATTGTTTGCCTTTCTTTAAAGCTTTTGCAATTCGTTCTGCAACTCCAGGCTTGCTAATCCAGCCGGATTGCCCTCCTGTTACTGTGCTGTCAAACAGGCCACCCTCATACATGGCCATAACACCTAAAAACCATAAAGTAGATCCTGGGATTGAACTAGTCGCTGATCCAAAAGCAGCATTCTCAATCTCTCCAATAACGTCAACCTTGTAGTCACCAATCACATGTAGCCAATCATGGTGTGCCAGTGCGGCATTTGCTCCTCCAATTTCACCAGGTAGAATGAAGTTATGAACTTGATAATGGTTCAATACGGCTTCACCAAGGCTTCCCTGTTGACATTTGCTTAGGCTTCTCCATTGTTGATTCAGTTCATTATCTTTCTCAACTGTAAAAGTAAATGCTTTTGGCCCATGCTTCATGAGTAAATCGCTAAACCCTGTCATTTGCTTATCTTCTTCTCCCATCCACATCAATCGATAAAAGTCTGATTGAGCTTGCAAGCGACTATTAAATGCAATATCCCTAGCCATTACAAGGCTGCGATCATCAACCATCAGTTCTTTTGCCCAGTATTCAATTGATAGTTCAAGCGCAGATGGAACCTTATGTAAAACAACCTCAGTGAGTACAAATAGCTCTATAAGCTCGGTTCTCTCTATGGATGTAGTGAAGGTCTTTTGGGCTGTCTCAACATTCATGCCTTCAATGGCATCAAAGTTTATGTTTACACCAAGCAAGGAATCAAAGACGAGCTGCAAAAATTTTGGTTGAAAATCACTAGCCCATCCCTGCTTGCCTCGACAAGCTCCAACAATGGCTGCTGCCACATCGCGAGCTTTGGAAGGCTGTGTATGTCTTAGGAACACTGCACTATGTTGGGATAGTTGCCATTATATTAGAGGAAGTGTAGTGAAAATCAAATCCCAGAAGATTGACATCGACTTGCTGTGAGATTTAGAAAAACAAATGGAATTAGA
>JAAESD010000629.1 GCA_024229695.1 bacterium | reverse complement strand
TTTGTTTCATTAAGAAACAAAACTTTCTGTACGTTTTAAGACGAATGACTCACAGAGTGGCATTGATAAAAGATCTATCTGCAAAGTATTGCCACAGAAATGTTGCTTGGAAATACTTTTTAAACTGCAGCTGGGCTTATCCACGATTGTTCTGTATGAACTGTGCTTTTCTCTTGAAAGGAGAAGTCTATCAGATCAAATTCCAACAACAAATCATAGCAAAAAAACTAGTATAACAAACAGTTTGAGAAAGATGGTCTTAGGTTGGATATACCACAGGTGAGATGTACCATAGGCAATTAACACTTTGCAAACCAAGGGTCTCGCATAGAGTGCAACCTTCTTTAAAAGTGCAAATCTCTAAGGGGGCTGCGCCCAAAATGGTCAGGTTTTGAAACAAAATTAGTTCAAAAGTAAGTGAATGCAATAGAGGTCGGCAAACCTTACAAAAATGTTCATAAATTCTTTCTTGAAGCTGCCAATTAGTTAGGAACGGCTGCCCATTAGTTAGTCTTGGTAAAGTTTTCACCTCAAAAGCAAGTAAGCCAGTTTAAAGCTAATTTGTTTCAATTTCTTGCAGTACAAAGACTTGATGGGTAGAAGGAAACAACGTGGGATTGCAGCAACAGAAAATATCATAAGAGTTGCATTTAACATAATTGAGATGAAAACAGCAGCACAGCATTTTGAGAATTCTATCGCTTGCCATGTTGCAACTGGTTCAGATATGGGTGATATGGGTCACGGACGAAAGCAATTTAATGAAATAATGCGTGCTGCAGAAATCTTCATTGATAACGAAACAAGGAAGTATCTGATCAAGCCAATGGATTGCACAGGTTTACCCCCACACTTTTACGTTACTGCAGACAAAGCAACCGTCAATCGATATACAAATCAAGCTGTGATGTTGTGTTGTATGGTGCAAGGCAAAAGACGAGCGATTCCTGTAAGCGCCTCACAAATTTACGAAGTAGCTGATGATGAAGATGATGAAGATGATATCGACAATGCTGAGAAACTAAGTGTGACTGGTGCATCTGCTAGTGAACTTGCAGCTCGGATACATTCTGATATAAAGGAGACGTATCAGGTGGATGATGAGTTGTTGTGTCAATCTTGGCAAGGAACATCGTGTGACGGCCAGTATCAAGCCAAAGATTTCGGGAAGGAGTTGCAAAGACTCTTGCAGCAAACTGGATCATTTAGTTGTGTGATATGGGATCCCCCTCACTTGGTAGATCTTGCACTGAAAGACGTCTTTAAAGGCAGCTTTGGAGAGTCTGACAACTTCATGAAGCGTCTCATAAGTCGATCTGCAGTGTTCCACCATTTGTTTGGGCGTGGTAAAATGTTCGTTCAAGCCAAAGTACAAGCTGCAGCAGATGAGACAAAATTGTTAGTTACAAGTCGGACATGCTCCACACGCTTTGCAACCTCCCAGTATTACGAGTTCGTCAAACTTCTGGAATCACTGCCAACGTATGTCAAAGCTTTTCGAAAGTATGGCTACACAGAGGTAAAGGACTTTCAAATGGCTGGGCAAGACTTCGTTTTTGATATATGCGGTGCTGTCGACATCATGAGGCCAATCATAACATTGCTGGTGGAACTTCAAAATCTCCAAGCACCTGTTTGGAAGATATTGATATGGCAAAGAAGAGTGGTTGACGAGCTTGAGAAGATGACGAATTTCTCCACAGAAGACTTGACACCAAAGATGGTAAACCTCACTGCACATATCACCGATATTAAGAACATGACGTACAAGGGGACCCAACTTGTTCAAGGATGGCTGATGGAAGGTCAGTCCAAGGGTGGTGAGGAAGAAGAGGAGCCTGTCATTGATTGGACTGCCAGAGAGCTCGAGGATTGCGAGGGAGATTTGCAGTTGCTTGCTCGCGATCTGCTGAATTCCCTCAAAGCCCGCCTGGCTAATGTATCAAGGATGCAAAAGAAACTAACGTCAATGGATTTGGATTCAATCATTGGCCACGTGACAGGAAAGAGAAATGCCAGTGGTTGTGTCAAGATAGATGAGGCTGCTTTGGAGCACTATGGCCATGATGAATTCAAAGAGTTCTTTGCATATGTATGCAGCCAAGACCATGTGCAGACATTGGCAACTTCAAAAGATGTAATACTAGATCCCTCATTGTCACACGTCATCCACAGGAAACTGAAAGTTGTGCTGAAAGAGCTGGTGTGGCACCCAAAGTATATCGATTTACTTGTGGATTGCTTGAAAGTAGTCAGGGAGGATGGTACGACAGTTCTGCTTCAAAGCTACTTGAATGAAGAGAGTGATGTTATGGAAGGGCCAGTTGTAGACAAAATTGGTCGAGTGGAGAAATTTGAAATCTTAGCAGAAGATGGAGCACAGTTCTTTCTTTCAAACACATACGCCATCAAGGTCAAATGCGGTACTTTCAAGGTGATCGTTTGTGAAGAAAACATTCTGAAGAATATGTACACCAATCAAGAAATTTATAAGGCTCTTGGTTTAGAAATGTGTATTTGCATCGACATCAGTCAAGCAAAGGGGGGGACAGAAGCAGTTGTGGAGAGCTTCTATTCATCCATGAAAGCCCAATCAATGCATGGAGGACAAGACACAACCACCCTTGCCATGCGAACAAAGCTTGAGTGGTCAATTCCTCCAGTTATTCAAGCGGATCGAGTAATCAGTGGTACTGCTGATGTATATTTGAATGGAGACAAATCAAGGAGCTTCAAATCACACAAATGGCCAACAATCGGTGATGGTAACAAAGGAAAAAGATACAAAGTATCAAAAGTGGTCGACAGAATCGAAAGTGAGGAGCCTTCGTTGCCATTTCTGATATAGTAAAATAAGCAAACTCACTAGAACTTGGTCCTTTTTATGTTACTAATGCAAGGAGCTTCGGCTGTGAGAGCAATGTACAGTGCAGTATAACACCAAAAAAGTGATTTTTACCTCGATCTTAAGGAGTTCTTTGTTGTTTGACATTCCCATAAGCCTCTCCCGGACTCTACTTCAAAAACATGGAGACATAGCTCAGTGTAGCTTAGAGTCAAATTTGTTGTGCTTTGCTTAACCCTTATTAAATCTAAAAAGATCAACTGTATGCATGAGCTTGAAGTATAAATATTGTTGAATGCCAGGAAGATGATGAGCTGGTGATTTTGTATTCATACCGGTTCATGTAAGAATGACCCCACTTATTCCTTAGAGTTTAAAATTTAACAAGCATTTAAAATGAACGCTGTGGTGATCTTTTAATTCACGTTTGTTTAGTTGGCTTTACACTGTGTGTCAAATCACATTGTATAAAAACAGTTTGTATCATTGAGATTGAATGTCATGGTGTGTTTGATCTCCTGTATTAATCTTCTTTGCTACCAAAAGTGAGGTCAGGGTACTCAAACATTTGAACTTATTATGAAACTTGTTGGAGGTAGTTCATACAGTGACTTTATTTGAAGAAGAGCAGCAAAATTTAGAGGCCAACAACTTGAGGTAGCCATTGTATTACCAAAGGTACCACGATTATTAGATACCGTGCGTGGACCTTTGTCTATTTTGGGTGCTGAGTCATGGGTCTGGCGTATACAGCCAAAAGTCAAGTCTAGTCTTGGCGTATATAAAATCTGGTCTTGGCGTACATCTTTGGCGGACGGAAATCACCGATTCCAGTATGGTTGCAGTAAAGGTGTCCTTCAAAAAATCCAGTCCTGTTAAGGCAAAAGTCAAAACTTTGCTCCATGACACCCAAACA
>JAAESD010000628.1 GCA_024229695.1 bacterium | reverse complement strand
AGGTACAGGCATGGCCACAGCATCTGCTGAAGCCCTAGGCGACAGTGCTGCTAACGCTTTTGCTGAGATGGCATTCAGTATTGAGAAAGCAACCGTAACTGCAAAGTCACGTGCTCTCAAAGCTGAATACACAATGGAACTCGCTCAGGACCTCAAGGCCATTCACGGTCTAGACGCTGAGACAGAACTTGCTAACATTCTAAGTTCTGAGATCCTTGCTGAAATCAACCGTGAAGTAGTCCGTACTATCTATCGTAACTCCAAACAGGGTGCTGCTGCAAACACCACTGCTGCTGGTATTTTCGATCTGAATACAGACTCCAACGGTCGCTGGTCTGTTGAAAAATTCAAAGGTCTTATGTTCGCTATCGAACGTGATGCAAACGTAATTGCTCGCGACACACGCCGCGGAAAGGGTAACATCATCCTTTGCTCTGCTGACGTTGCTTCTGCACTTACAATGGCAGGTCTTTTGGACTATCAGTCAGCTCTATCTGACAACCTCAATGTTGACTCCACAGGCAACACATTCGCTGGTACATTGAATGGTCGCTTCAAAGTTTATGTTGATCCTTACATGAACATGGGTGTTCCTTACAGTGGTTCAGGTGCTTCTGCTAACCAATACTATGTTGTTGGTTACAAAGGTACTTCCCCATATGATGCAGGCTTGTTCTATTGTCCTT
>JAAESD010000627.1 GCA_024229695.1 bacterium | reverse complement strand
CACAGATGTCGCGCCTGCAGACAGCACGGGAATTGGCGACGGTCAATATACAATGGGTGCAACCTGGGCTGATTACGATAATGACGGCGACCCTGATCTATTTCTGAATAATTACTATGGTGGACTAAACAGACTATTCCGTAATGACGGAGAAGACCCAGAAGCTCCCGGAGAGTGGTTGTTTGTTGATGTCGCTCCTGATTTTGGACTTGATATATCAGACAACGGCCTGGGTGTTGAATTTGGCGATTACAACAACGACGGCTTGCTGGACATCTTGTTAGGCAGTGATGGCACAAATCACTTGTTCAAAGCTGTTGGTGATGGCTCAGGATCTGTTATCGATTATGAAGATGTTTCAATCGAAGCCGGTATCAATGTCTGTGATGACTATTACACCACAGGCGCAACTTTTGCTGATTATGACAACGATGGTCTGCTGGATATTTTGTTTGGTAATCACTGGGACACAAATGATGACTTCAAGCCAAACTACTTGCTGCACAACGACGGCGAAGATTCAGAAATCCCTGGCCTCTGGACATTCACTGATGTTTCACCAGACGATGGTCAAGGGATTGCCGATGGTGCAAGTACAAACGGT
>JAAESD010000626.1 GCA_024229695.1 bacterium | reverse complement strand
GCTTGTTCATGTGAACGAAAGCGTTGTTTCAAATGAACAACAATCCTGGGGATCTTTAAAGGCTTCGTTCCGATAGTTTCCGGTTAGACAAAAACAACAATTACCCTATGGAGGCAACCATGTGCCTTACATATAATTCTACCAAATCCCACATCCGGATTATGATTCTTCTGGTCTCTATTATCATAGTGGCATTACCTGTGACAGCTGGTGCCCAAACCTGGACCGAAGTAGGTGATGCTGGTGATATGATTGCCACAGCAAGCATCAGTTCCGGTTCTGGCCCCTTGACCGAGATTACCGGCTCAATTTCCATCATGCCCGACCACGTCGATATGTACTGTATTAACATTCCAGACCTGTTGGCCTTTGCGGCATACATCAACTGCGCCCTGATATCGGCTTATGACTTGTGGCTGTTTGACGAGAATGGTAACGGCGTTACGATGAATGATCACTGTGATGGTGGAATGGTTCTCATTTCCGCACTGTATGGCTCCACACCTGGACAATACTATCTGGCAATAACAGCCACGGATGATGAGGCAATCAGCAGCACCGGTACCATCTGGGACCCGCCGTACATGCCTGGTGAGCGCATGCCTGACGGACCGGGTGCTGCCAGCCCTCTGACCAGTTGGACTAACAGTATGCCTCTGGAGTTTCTACCTTACAGCATCAATCTTGTTGGAGCAGAGTTTTGCGACAATGCAGTGAGTGCTGAACAAAATAGCTGGGGTGGAATTAAGGCAAGATACCGTTAATTCCCACAAAGCTTAGGAATTTTTCTGGGGTTTGCCATAATTTCGAACAACTACCGTACCGGCAATCTTGTCATGAATGGCCTGTCGATTGGGATCCCAGATAGACTCCAGAAAACCCAGCATAATAGTAGCTGTGCTGGCACTGTATCCGCCTGATCGGCTGAAACAGTCCCACCAGCGCAGATTTTTTCCATCCAGACGTACGACCCTGAGTCTCCACAAAAATTTGCCCGGGGTGCGACCTCTGGTAAGGCGCATCCAGATGGTGAACCAGCCTACGAAAAATGCTCCCCAGCTAAAAATTGATGAAGATCCACCAAATAGCAGGTCCGTCCCTATCTGCAGAACATACTGGTCCCCTACTTCTCTTAATTCTGTAGGATCTGATCCGAAACCCACCGTGGTTTCCTTGTCATCATCCCAGAATTCCTTCAGACCAGATGGATCACGTTGACGAACCGCATCCCGCATATCATGGTCCAGCATCTCAGGACAGCGTTCCTGGGCAAAATATAGAAAATCTACAATTGCCTGGCGCTTCTGCAGATCTGTGGTTTCAGAAGCCCTTAGACGAGAAAAAAGGGTGGGATCATCCCTGTGAAAACTCCAGGCTGTCAAAAAGGTAAATGTTGCTCCGACTAGCAGTCCAAAAAGTATAATATCCAGCAAGAAAGCTACTGCTCTGCGACGGAAAGTGGCTAACGAGGTACCTAGAAGATCTGGGGCAATGTTAGCCGGCTCCTGAGTAATATGCCTGCCTCGTTTGGGGATTTTGTTCCACAGTTTCAAAGTTAGCCATCTCTTTGTTAAGTGTTAAAACCTGGTCTATCAACTTCCACTATTTTGGAAAGCACTGACCAGGTGCTTTGCAGCCTCTGATACTAATACGGCTAGAATACAGGATTACTGCGGAATTGCACGCAACTTTTCTGCTGGCTCCCGTATAGTAAATGCATGTGCTACTCTTCTGATAGGATATGCTGTACCTGGTTACAGCCACCTATTGAATGTCATCGGTTTAAAATACCCTCAAAATGTTAATAAGGAGAACAATATTATGACTAATTCAAACAGGATTCCTTTGCTGATTGTCGCTATCTGTGGATTGTTTTGGTGTCTAAGTGGAGCCGCCACTGCCCAGACCACCAACCCCCAGGAAATTTTGGATAACTGGGCAAAAGCAATCGGTGGACGTGACCTGATTGACAGCATTTCCTCTATTGAGACTGAGTCTAAAATTACTCTTTTCGGTATGGAGGGTTCTATAAACCAAAAAGTCTCCACACCAGATCAAGTGAATTTCGAGCTGGACCTGGGTGGGATTTTCAGTATTACAAATCTCATTGTTGGTGAGCAGACCTGGACGAAAGACCAGAACGGTCATGTTGTAGAAACAGACGGTCATGAAAAAGCGAGCATGCTGAGTCTTGCTTTCTTTGAAAACATGAATCACCTGCGAAGCGGAGCATCGATATCATTGATTACTAAGGTTGAGATAGAAGAAAGTACAGGCTATCTGGCGCTTACTGTTAGTCCTCCGAATTGCACAGAAATAACCTATTTTCTTGACCCTGCAACCTGGTTGCCTGTTCGATCTGAAAGTGATGCTTCTGCTGGAGACCTCATGACTTCCTTCTACTCAGACTGGCAACAAACCCAAGGACTTTTGTTGGCTCATAAAGTTCACCAGACAACCAGTAACACCAGTAACGATATGGATCTGGTTATTGAATCTGTTCGCGTGAACCCAACTTGGTCGACCGATCCTTTCAAACCTCTATCTGAAAAACAGATTGCCTCTGCTGTTGTAGATCCGAAGCTTGCAGCATCCATCCCCATGAAATTGCGGGGTGTGCACATGTATGTCGACGTTATGATCAATGGACAGGGACCTTTTCAGTTCATTTATGATACAGGGGCCGGAATGACAGTTATCGATAAGGGCCTCGCCGAATCACTTGGTTTATCTATGCAAGGAGAAATTGAAGGTGGTGGAGTTGGTGAGGGTTCTGTAAATATTTCTCTGGCTGTTGGAGTTGACATTGGCATGCAGGGCGTTGAAGTACTAGACCAGACCATAGCCACTCTCAACATACAGGGTACTCTGGAAGAACGTATCGGTACTCGAGTTGACGGTATACTTGGCTTTGGGTTCATCAGCAGATTCGTAACCGAGGTAGATTATGCCAATAGTCGAATCGGCCTCCATGACCCGAAAACATTCAAATATCAGGGCGACGGCGTGGTCGTGCCTATGAGTATGGATAATTCAACCCCTCACATCGAGGCAACTGTCACCTGCCATGGCGGCAAGTCTGTTACTGGATTTTTTCTGCTCGATACAGGATCAGGAGGCACGGTAAGTATGGCAGGACCTTTCGCTGAAAAGCACGGCGTTATAGAGTCCATGCCTAAAACAGTACTTTATTCTGGTGGGTTTGGTGCTGGCGGTGAATCAACATCACTGGTCGGGCGCCTTAAAAGTGTGGAACTTGGCGGGCTGGTCTTCAACGAGCCTGTGATTACGGTCAGCCAGGATGAAGGTGGAGTTGGAGCCGATGTCAGCTCGGCAGGTTTGATTGGAGGGCGAATTCTTTCTCGTTGTCGAATTTTCCTGAACTATCCTGGTGGCCAGCTGATCTTGGAACCCAATGATAAATTTGCCGATAGCTTCAATTGGAACAAAAGTGGTTTGACCGTATCCACTGGCGGACGAGGTGATTTTCATCATTTTACAATTGTATCGATTGTTGATGGATCCCCGGCCCAGAAAATGGGACTCCGCAAGGGAGATCAACTGCTGGAAGTAGCCGGTAAACCAGCCGCGGAATGGGTCAGTGATGAACTGAGTGAGTTATTCAGCGGCAAGGATCAGGATCTTGAGCTGGTCCTGCAGCGTGACGGGAAAACAATACGGGTAACACTAAAGCTCAGAGATTTTATTTAGAGACCAGACAATTTGCAGCCTCGACGATCAAAAACTTCCTGATAGAGATCACGATAGCGCCGAGCCTGGGTTTGTACAGTAAATTCTTCCTGAACAGCAGCGCGGACTTTGGCGCCAATCCTTTGTTTGAGATTGGTGCTCAAAGCAAAATTTATCGCTTCTGCAGTGGCTTCAGCATCACCAAATGGGACCAGCACACCTAGAGGTGTCAGCTTCAAATTTCCTGATTTTTCATCGTTGTCAGTTGATCCCAGAATATATGGTAAGGCTCCGCTGTCGGCTCCGATGAACGGAGTGCCACAACCCATGGCTTCTATTGCTACCAGACCAAATGGTTCACCATGGGAAGGAATGACCAGAACATCGGCTGCATTGTATAGTTTTGGCAGATCATCGAAGTGGTCCACGTGGCCCAGGAAAAAGACATCCTTCAAATCAAGTGTCTTAGCAAGTTCAATCATGGGCGCATGCAATTCTCCACCACCACATAGAATGGTCTGAGCCCCGGAAGCTGCATAGTGCGGAACAGCACGAACCAGATGTTCAATTCCCTTGAAACCGGCAAATCGTCCGACAAACATGACGATTGGACGATCCGGATCAAGCCCGCCATCAAGATGGTCAGCAAACCGTTTATTGATCCAGTCTATGTCCTTGGCTGCAGGTGAAAAAATTGAATCGTCATATCCGTTAGGAATCATGCGAATAGTTTGAGACAAACCAGCATCCTTGGCGTATTTCGTGGTCAAGTCTTCTTCTGTAGGAGAAATTACCGAAAAAATGCTTGCGCCAGCCAAACCATCGCGAACGATGTTGTCCAGGTTGGTAAACGCCTGGGTATCCTGGCTGGCATAATCAGAGCGAACTTCAAGTTCAGTGCCATGAAATTGTACCAGGTATTCAATGGAAGTTTCTTCACTCAGTCGCTTGGCCACCTGGGCACCAAGCCAACCATGGTGCACATGGATAACATCGGGCTGAAATTCCTTCACTGCAGGCAGGGCTGCTTGATAGATCTGGTCTATGTATTGGTCGATCTGCTCAGCCGTCATTGAGATGAACTGTTGGCGCTTTTTACTTTTAGGGTGAGTCCTCAGAACCGGGAAATCATCTACAATATGCCAATGGGTACGGTATGTTTCAAAAGACGCTTTTTCGGTATCGACATAAAAAACCATCACCTCAACTTCGCTACTGATGACGTTGGCGAGGTCCCGCACAACCGTGGAGCTGCCGTTGCCCTCCCGCGGGAAAAGCGTGAGCATAAAGACTTTTGTAACACTCTGTTCGTTAGACATTTTTCTCCAATTAGTAAGTGAATCGAAACCTCGTGCAACATAAAAGATACTGGTTGGATTCCCTGCTCTTAATCATATAGCCAATTTTTTATTCTACATTTCCATCACTGTTTTGTCATCAGGCAATGATGGATATTTGTGCCGTATCAATTCTTTCCCCTAAAGAAAAACTGACAAAAACTCCCCATATGGTATAATTCCCCAGAGAAGTCCAACAATTTTATCCAGGAGAACTTATCTTGAACTACTGGTCTTTATTTTTCCTATGTATACTCCTTTTAACACAACCAACTTTCGCAATCACACTAAAAGAAGCGGTCGAGACCTCCCCCGCGGCCAACGGTTATGATCACTTTGTAGAACTATTGCCCGGCACTATCTACACCGGCGGCCTGCTCATCGGACGCACTTACAGCCCCATTACCAGCAGTTTCATTATGGAAGAAGAAGGCCTGGATGTTAAGATCATCGGTAATGGAGCCATACTCGATCTCCAGAGTGAGCAAATTTGCATGTCCTATTGCAATAACCGATTGGATATTGAAGACTGCGTAATCATCAATGGCAACGTCCGCTTTCGAGGGGACACACACCCGGAACTAGACCTGATTCCGGTTGGCTCAGTGCGATATGTCACTTTTCATGAACCTCATGACTACGGTGTGCGCCTACAGGGAGCTGGATCCGGCATCCTAATCGAACGTAATATTTTTGTGGATGTTGTGGATACTGGTTTGGACTTTATCCCATCGAACGGCATGATTGGAACTCTAATTCCCACCGGAACTGCTGTTGCTGCCTCAGTTCAAACTGGTGATTATGGCTTTCCCGATATTCTTGATAACTGGACCTATTTTCCCAATCAAGATATCAATGACAATCCTATTCGCCATTATTCATTTTTGTGAGAATACAGCTGAACCATTCCCCTGGGATGGCCGGAAGCCGGTTCGGCTCCGTATAACAACATCGTCGGTCGGTACATGCGGTTGCGTAATCCTGAAGATGGTGACTATCGCCCATTGGCAGGTTCTGCTGCCGAGTCTTATGGATGCCAGACTTTCCACTTGAATCAGAAAACTGATATAACCATCCCCGCCTTTAGTTTTCCTGCATATACACAATTAATCACCGGGAATACTGTTGAAGTGGGCGGCTTGATATCCGAAGACACTCTTTGGGATGCAAACATCATAAGAGTAACCGAATCAGTTGAAGTTGCGAGCAATGCCACTTTAACCATCAATCCCGGAACTCGGGTTGAGTTCACCGGCTTTTTCAAACTGTTGGTCCGGGGCCGATTATGGGCAGTGGGTCAACCCCACAACCCAATCTACTTCACCCCTGAAATAGAGCAAATTGAAGAGGGATGGGATGGCATTGAGTTTTTGAATATTCCAGCAGCCAACGACTCATCGCGAATGGAACATTGCCATATTTCCTACTCCGTTGCCAAAACATCGAAAGAAGGAGTAGCCCAGTCCCAGGCTGGTGGTGCTGTTTCCATCATTGGTGTAAACAAGCTGTGTATTGCCTCGTGTTTGTTTGAAAACAACCGTGCTGATTATGGAGCAGCCATCTACTGTGGTTATGGCTCGTCGCCTGTAATTGCCGGAAATCTTTTCCAGAACAATACCGCCACCTGGAATGGCTCTGTTTTGTTCAATGTTTATGCCTACCCCAAGCTCATTAACAATACTCTGGTTGACAACACCTGCCTGGCTGAAAGTGAGTTCTATCTCTGCGGTGCAGTTGAAAATTTCAATGGTAAAATCCCTATGATTAACAACATCATCTGGTACAACTTCACCAACCACTATGATGGAAGTCAATTGGTTTGTAATAAGGATTATTACACTTTGTCCAATAACATTGAAGGATACGTTGGGAACGACAGCAATCTTGTTGGGGACCCTGGTTTCTACGGCGAAGGTGAAAATCCTTACCAATTAAATAGTGAATCCTTGTGCATTGACCAGGGAATAACCCACGCCCTTTCAGATGCTCTGGCTGCCCATGATGTGGTTGGTATGGTCCGGGTGCATGGGGATCAAATTGATTTGGGTGCTTATGAGTATTACGATCAGTTCAGTTCGGTGACACCCCAATCAGCTCACCTGTCCCTGTCTTGTTTTCCCAATCCTTTTAATCCCTGTACTCAGTTTGTTTTTAATTTGCCCAAAGATGGCCAGGTACAACTGACCGTTTATGATTTGCACGGTCAACAAATTTGCACTCTGGTAAATTCATGGCAAAACTCAGGAAAACATGAAGTTAGCTGGAATGGACTTGATGACAATGGACGGACCATTGCGTCGGGAACCTATTTTTACCGACTTGTGACAGGAGATTTCTCAGAGAGTCGTATCATGACTTTGCTGAAGTAAAGAAATATTGAATAGCAGTGTCAGGCTTGTGTAGACCAACACTGTTGCAGTGGAACAGGAAATAAGCTAAAATTGATTTTCAATGTTATCCGTAGATATATTCAATAATCGGAGGACCCCCGTGAAAACCTTCTTTGTACTATTGATATTGATTTGCACTCTGTTCGCCGTTACCGCCCTGGCCGATTCACCAATATTCAGCAATGATCAACCGGGCCAGGTGCCATCTCCCGACAACGTGAGCTACTGCCAACCCTTGAACCCGTACTTCAGCGTGCACAATGCTTCAACCGGATTCTCGTCCGAAGTGGCCGATGACATCCCGGCTGAGTTGACAGGCCAGATCATATACGAGGTATCAATCTATGTCGGTGAGTTTTACGGCTGGATAGATCCTTCAGGGGTAGTGCTGAATTTCTACAACGATGAATGTCCGCCCAACCTTGATCCGGACCAAACATTCTACTTCGCTTGGGACGACATAGAAAAGGAACTGGTCTACAATTCAAGCTGGCGAGTCTATTTAGTTACCTTGATTTTGCCCGAACCGGTACTAATCCTCGACCAGATGTCCATGGGAGCCTACATGGACAACGACTGGGGTGAAGCTGAACCGCTCTGCGGCGTTGGTGTTACCGATTATGATGACACCTACGGCTGCGGTGAGTCCTATATCGATGCCGAGTACTGGGGATATATCCGTTGGACCGGCAGCGGCGAACTCGTTGGTACATATTTCGATTTGGCCTATTGCTTATCAACAGGACCGGCAGCCAACGAGGACAAGAGCTGGGGATCTTTGAAGGCTATGTTCCGATAATATTTTGTGAGCCCAAAAGTTCGTTTGACTCCGATTGTAATCATGATTCTACTTCACTAGATTCAGCTTCCGGCTATCGGTGCCATCGTTGGTTGTTATCAAACAAAAATAGAGTCCCGAGGGTACGTTTTGCCCACTTCCATTACGACCGTTCCAGTTGACAGTGTGTCGCCCTGCTATACGGGAATCACTTAACAGAACCTGTACCAACTGGGCACGAGCATCGAATATCTCGAGTTTCACGTGGCCCGGCCGTGCCAGTTCGAATTCGATCTGGGTGCTCGGGTTGAAGGGATTGGGTCGATTAGGCAACAGACGTGGCCCTATACCCAGCATAGATTCAGGAACTCCAGACGCCGGGTCTACTCTCTCGAAAATCCTACCGTAAGCACCGGCGCAAAACCAGGCGCCATCCTTTACGCTCGCAGCCAACAGTGTATTAGATGGTACTGTAACCCCATCGAGAGTCCAGGTTTCACCAGCATCATGACTCAACAGAATGCGTCCTCCATGGTGCGGCGCAATAACAACATCGGAATCAATAGGAATAACAGGTGACATCGTAACCATAAACAGTTCTGAAGCGATTAGTTGATCTGAATCACCTCCACTGTGTCGTCCTACAGCATCTCCGCAAAAGAGAATCGATTGTCCTCTGTACTGCAACCGAATCACAATGGAGCCTGCATTGTTTTGTTCTGCATGATCGGTCAGCTCCCATTCGTCTAACGGACCAGCAAAGCCACATACCATTGTTACTGTTGCTTCACCAAAGCGATAGGTTGCACCGACCGGGAATTCGGTTTCCGACAGGTTGATATCCAACGTTCCTTGATTAGCTGCCATAGAATCAATCGCTGTATTTGTGCGATCCCAAGTTCCAGAAGTTCGCTGCATACCGGATCGGATTACACGCTCAATGATAAAATCTTGTTGATAGAGAGAATCAACTGCACCCAAGTGGTCTGAGTCTGTATGTGAGAGAACAAGCAGATCGATTACTTTGTCTTCGTTGATCAGTTCTCGAATAGCCTCCATCGCTGTCCGGCCCTTGTCTTTGTAGTTACCTGCATCATAAACCATGAAGTAATCGCCCGGCATCTTGGCAATACAGCAGAGCCCCTGGCCAACGTCGACGACTCGCACATAGACATCGTCATCTTCAGGGATGAGAGCAGCCCAGCTCGATACTGCGATTAGTAGAAACAGTGATAACAAAAAACGTGTTTTCATGAATAGCCTCCTGATAATAGAGTTTTTACCGATACTTTCTGTCAATAATCTATGTTTAAACGAGGTGTAATAGCGTTGCTGGATATATTTGGTTTCTTGCGCTGACAGTAGCATAATCATGCTTCTACTGGTATCTATTTTTCAGTTTATCAGGCCGATACTGTCCATTTTGGTTTTTGGTAGTAAGAGGAATATATACCAACAACGATTTATGCAAATGAAAAGCCGTCTCCCTTATGGAAGACGGCTTTCAAATATACTAGCAGAAACTATCGGAACAGAGCCTTTACAGCGCCCATGGAAGAAATGTCAGAAGAGACAACGCCAGGTACGTCGAGAATCACGTTATCCACGTGTGCCACGCAATTGGTGTCAATGTTAGCGCCCGTGTTAGCCATAATTTGGACTGTATAAAAGTCCGTGTTGGCCGGTGCGTTGAATGTTCCGGAATATGTGTTCCAGTTTCCCCAAGGCCAGAATGGACCCATCAATCCTGATCCACCCACAATACCGATGCCACTGGCTTCAGCAAAGATTTCCACAAAAAGCACGCCACCCAAGTCGGCCTGGTCCAGTTTGAGGTCGAAGGAATAGCTGATTAAGCCACCGACTGCGCCACCGGCTGGTGTGGTTTGCTTAAGAGTCAAGCCAGAGGCCTCGCTATGGTTGCTCATAAAGGCGTTGTACATACCAGGTAGAGCTGGTCCGTTGTCTGGGCTCTCAACAGTCACGGTAGCGTTGGCATTTAGGCCAAACACTTCCCAGCCAGTCAAATCGCCGGTTTCGAAATCGGAATTAATTAGAATGTTGTCGGCAGTTGCATCGCCCACGGACCCCAGGGTCAAAAGTGCAAAGACGAAGCAGAGAGTTAGACTTTTGAAATTTTTCATTTCATCATCTCCCAAAACTAAAGTTGTACTATGTGTGAAGATCCCGTATCCCCACTCTATTCAGAGGCCTTTTTGATCTGGACCGGTGTAAAGTGAACCAGCTTGAATCAGGTTGACCACATGAAGTCTTGAACTATTATATACTATGTTCGGTCACCGTACAATAGCTTAATTCGAAAACCGTACAAAGTTATTTTACATCTTGTACGGTTTTCATGCTAAATGTGTTTTGAGTTCATAATTCTGACTGGATATTTGCCGTGAAAGGGATATTGCTAACACGATGGAGGCAATACTGAACAGAAACCGCACCCAGGGTGGAGTAAATTAGTCTCGACATCCAATAAAAAATAGAGAACTATGACTTTGAAATTCTTAGCCGCCAATAATTAAGTT
>JAAESD010000625.1 GCA_024229695.1 bacterium | reverse complement strand
GACCTTGATCGTGAGGGTAGGGTTGAGGCTGAAGCAACATGGGCTGCACAGGCTGCTCGTGGTGGTGATGCACTTCGGTTAGGTGATAGAGCTGTTTGGCATAACTATGCGCAAGTAGTTGAAATCCTGGATCAGGTTGTTATTGACCACCCAACAATGGCTCGTCGAGTTTCATGGGGAACATCAGTTCAGGGAAGAGACCTGGCTGGTCTTGTTCTTTCTACAGATGTTGACAACGAATCGGCTGAAGCTGAGATCAAACTGACTAGTACAATGCACGGTGATGAGCCACCTGGAACCGAGATGATTCTGTTCCTGATTGATCACCTTACTGACAACTATGGATCAGATCCGGATTGTACTTATATTCTGGACAATTTTGAGATTCACTTCCTGCCCATGCATAACCCTGATGGTAATACAGCTGGTAACAGGAGCAATGCCAATGGTGTTGACTTGAATCGAAATTTCCCACTTCCTGATGGTACACACGCATATCAGGAAATAGAGTCTATTGCATATATGGACTACAGCAACAATCAGCACTTTGTTATCAGTGGAAACGGTCACTCTGGTGCGTTGGTTGTTAATTATCCATGGGATTATACTTATACATTGGCTCCTGATGATGCATCAATTCAATTGATGAGTCTTGAGTATTCAACATACAACTTACCTATGTACAATGGCTCATTCTATCAGGGAATAACCAATGGTGCAGCGTGGTATGTTGTCACCGGAAGTGTTCAGGACTGGACATATGATCAGACTGATTGCATAGATGTAACTCTTGAATTATATGATATAAAATGGCCTAACGCTTCTGTTCTGGATGGCTTGTGGGATGAGAATCGCGAGAGCTTGATTCACTTTATCAAGTCAGCTCAATATGGTGTTAACGGTGTAGTGACCGGTGCTGAAACCGGTGCTCCTCTTGATGCTACAATTACGGTTGTTGGTAATGCCAAGCAGACTCACACTGACCCTGACTTTGGCGATTACTACAAGTTGCTTGAAACAGGAACTTTTGACATAACATTTGAAGCCGATGGTTATATCCCTCACACAGAATATGGCGTCTCTACAACATGGGGCACACCAACTGTTCTTGATGTTCAAATGAACCTCCTGGCTTATGGTTCTATTGTTGGTAATATCACTGAAACCGGTGGAATGCCAATCAATGCTACTGTCGATATCTATACTTACCCAGCTAACTCACTTGTTGCTTCTGTTCAGAGTGATGCTTTCAACTCAGGATATTATTCTGCAGATTACCTGGTTTATGGGGATTACAGAGTTGTTGCTTCTGCTCAAGGTCACCTTGATGCAGAACAGATTGTTACTCTTGATAGTGATGAACTTAGTGTTGACCTGACTCTTGGTATTTCTATGCAGGTAACTCTGTTTGAGGATGATTTTGAATCTGGAACAGGGCAGTGGACAGGCGATTGGGATGTCGTTGCAGATGCACACGATGGCACATATTCTATGACTGATAGTCCTGCTGGAAATTACGAAAGTAATGCTTTGTCAATATGTACAATGGCTTCTCCAGTTGATATGACTGATCTGTTGAGTGGAACTTTGAGCTTCTGGGCAAAATGGAATCTTGAGCGCAACTGGGATGGAGTTCGTTTCCAGGTTTCAACAGACGATGGTGCAAGCTGGACCTCACTTGTCAGTCCATATACTGATGCTGGTTCCGGACAGGGTGCACAAATTGACGATGAGCCTTACTATGAAGACAACCAACCTGGATGGGTTAACGTAGAACTTGACCTTGCTCCTTATGTTTCTTTGAGCAGTGTACAATTCCGTTTCATTCTTGAATCTGATAGCTCTGTTGAAAGAGATGGTTTCTACTTTGATGACTTTGTTATTGAGGGTATTTCTGAAAACAGTGGAGGCCCTTCTGGTGTCGATACTCCAGTACTGACTGCACTGCATGGTTGTTATCCAAATCCATTCAACCCTTCAACTACCTTGAAGTTTGCAATGGCAGATGCTGGTAACGCTAAACTTTCTGTTTACGATGTCAGTGGTAAATTGGTCAGCACTCTTGTAGATGGAATGCAGATTGCTGGTAATCATGAAGTACAATGGAATGGCAAAAACAGTAATGGCGACTCTGTTGCCAGTGGTGTTTACTTTGCCAAGTTCAGCTCAGGCGATGTTGTTAATACAACCAAGCTGAGTCTGATTAAATAAAACAAACAAAAAAGCCCCCGACCATTATGGTCGGGGGCTTTTTTTATGCCTGGCAGTTAAACTGAATAACCGCCGCTATCAATTACTCGATCAGCAATTTTGCCATGAAGTTCAGCTCTGTTAACTGCGTCGTGTTTGCACAGTCTGCGCAGGCCGGCAGTCATTGCACGCATCTCGTCTCCAGCAAGAGTCATTGCAATAATATTGCGGCCCAGAGTATGAATCTTGTCAATCTGATCGTGAATGTAGAGAGTCAACATATCTGCCATGGCAGCTGTTGATTCTTCTCCATCTACTTCAGCTTTTTTCAATATTCTCAACAGTGCACTTTCACAGGCATATGCTTCGGAAATCATATCGGAGGCATCAGACAGGATTTCCTGCTCGTCTTTCAGTTTTGCACCATATTTTTGAGCAGCAATGCCAAGCGCCGCAATGGCAGCTTTTTTCATATTAGCAATGAGTTTGGTTTCATCTTCCATGAACTCAGGTTCACCTGGTTCAGCAAAAGAAGGGATACTGGTCAGCTCATCTGCAATAGCCATTGCAGATTTTGCCAGAGGCAGCTCGCCCTTGAGAGCTTTTCGCAGAACCATTCCTGGAATAATCATCCGATTGATTTCATTGGTACCCTCAAAGATGCGGTTGATTCTCTCATCGCGATAAACACGTTCCATGATGTACTCACTGCAATATCCATAACCACCCAGCATCTGAACGCCTTCTTCAGCAGCCAGCGCCATAGCTTCTGTTGCATAGACTTTGATTATGGAGCACTCGATGCTGAATTCTTCAACTTTTAGAATCGATTGCAGGTCATAGTCATCAGTAGACTTTTCAAGAGTACCGATTGCCGTATCCATCATACCAGCAGTGCGGTAAACCATACTTTCGGAAAGGAAAGTTGCCGTAGCAATGTCAGCAATCTTACGCTTGATTAATGGAAAGCTGTTAAGTGGGCGACCGAATTGATGTCGTTCCGAAGTGTAAGGAACACCATGTTGCAATACTATCTTACAGCCGCCCACCGAGCTGGCACCCAGTTTGAATCGGCCTACGTTAAGAATATTGAATGCGATGACATGGCCTTTGCCAATTTCGCCAAGAACATTCTCAACTGGGACTTTTGTGTCTTCCAAAACGACCTGACATGTAGAAGAACCTTTTATTCCCATCTTCTTTTCTTCTGGCCCTATGGAGATTCCACCAAATTCTTTTTCAACGATAAAACAGGTGAATTTTTCGCCATCGACTTTGGCAAAAATGATAAACATATCTGCGTAACCGGCATTGGTTATGAACTGCTTAGATCCGTTCAGAATGTAGTGAGTACCTTCGTCGTTGAGAACAGCAGTTGTGGCTGCTGCAAGAGCATCACTACCACTATTTTCTTCAGTCAGGCAGTAACTAGTCAACCTTTCAGCAGTACCAAGTCCTGGCAGATACTTCTGCTTCTGTTCCTCGGTGCCAAAATAGACGATAGGCAAGGTGCCGATGCCACTTTGAGCTCCATGTGTTACAGCAAAACTTCCTGCTGCTGCCATCTTTTCGCTTACAAGCATGATGGTTGCTTTGTCTGCACCCATGCCGCTGTATCTTTGTGGGATGTCAACCATGAGCAAGCCCATTTCACCAGCGCTTTTAAGCATCGATTCGCCCAGTGATGTGTCACCTTCATACTCAAACTGTTCAACCTGA
Organism: bacterium; assembly: GCA_024229695.1. Taxonomy (GTDB): domain Bacteria; phylum Krumholzibacteriota; class Krumholzibacteriia; order LZORAL124-64-63; family LZORAL124-64-63; genus JABIBH01. The sequence continues at coordinate 8,826 of JAAESD010000625.1, read as the reverse complement.
GGTTCAATGACTTGAGTAACAAAATCGGCAGTGGCTTGTGCCATCATCCGCTGGTTTTCATCGAAATCTTCTGGTGTGAAAATATCTGCTGCAGGTGTTTCACTGAATAGAAACTCGCCACCTGTGAGGTATTTATTCTCGCTCATATTTACAACCTTTCAAAAATGCCACATGCACCCATTCCGGTACCGATGCACATAGTGACCATGGCGTATTTGCCTTGTCTTCTTATAAGTTCATGAAGGGCAGTGGCGGTCAGTTTTGCACCAGTACATCCAAGGGGATGACCAAGTGCAATTGCACCACCGTTAGGGTTTATTCTAGGATCAGCTGGATCAAGGTTCATTCGTTTCAGCACACTTAAACTTTGTGCAGCGAATGCTTCGTTCAACTCAATGACATCCATTTGATCAAGAGTCAATCCAGCCTGGTCCAGTGCTTTTGGAATTGCAGCGACCGGGCCGATTCCCATAATTTCAGGTTTTACTCCAGCTACCGCATAAGTTACAAACCGGGCAAGGGGAGTTAAACCAATTGCAGCGCAAAGTTCAGGTGTTGTCAGCAGAACAGCTGCTGCGCCATCACTGACCTGACTTGCGTTACCGGCAGTCACAGAACCGTTCGCTTTAAAAGCAGGCTTCAGTTTTGCCAGCCCTTCCAATGAAGTGTCAGCTCTTGGACCCTCATCAGTATCAACAGTCAAATCAACAACAACAGGTTTTTTGCCCGGTTTTGTGATTGCGGTTTTAACAGGAATTATCTCGTCCTTGAATTTGCCATCTTTGATTGCTGCAAGTGCTTTCATGTGACTGTTCAGTGCAAATTGATCCTGGGCTTCACGACTGAGTTCATCGTCTGCCACAAGATTTTCTGCAGTAAGCCCCATGTTGGTAAATGTTGCAGGAGCTTCTGCAACAAGCTCTGGACTTGGCAGGTAACGGAAGCCGCCCATAGGGACCATTGACATCGATTCGACTCCACCAGCAATAACTGCATCGCATCTTCCCGCAGCAATTTCAAGGGCACCGATGTTAATAGTTTCAAGACCCGATGAGCAGAATCTGTTTACGGTCATTCCAGGAACAGTGTCAGGAAGCCCGGCCATCAATGCAATGTTTCTGCCAACATTCATTCCCTGTGCACCTTCAGGCATTGCGCAACCCATGATGACATCGCCAATCAGGGCATGATCCATGTCAGGTGCTTTTTCAAGCAGGCCTTTCAATACTGCAGCGCCAAGGGTGTCAGGTCGAGTTTGTGCAAAACTTCCTCTGTTCCCTTTACCGATTGCGGTTCTGTGGGCGAGTGCTATTACTACTTCTCTCATATTGTCGCCTCCTAGTTCCGCAGCGGTTTGCCGCGTTTAAGTAAACTTTCCATTCGTTCCATCGATTTTCTTTCACCGCATAGCTTGAGGAAATATTCTCGCTCAAGATCTAGCATATGTTCATGGGTTATAGTAGTTGGTCCAGGTATATCACCACCGGAAAGAACCCTTGCCAGGTAGCCACCAATCTTGTGATCGTGTTCACTGATCCAGCCAGACTGTTCCATGTTGTAGAGAACCGATTCACAAAGCCCAACACCTTCACGACCCATCACAGGTATTGCTTGATCCGGTACTGGTGGTTGGAACCCTGCTTCAGCCATAGCCAGACAAATCTGCTTTGCATCGGCAGCTCTGTGGTCATTGTTGACGCTCCAGCTGTCGCCCGGCTTGAGGAAGTTGAAATCGACAGCTTCTGCAGCGCTTGTTGCAACTTTTGCAGTACCTATCGTCTCAAAGGTGGTTTTCAGTGCAGGGAAGAGGTCTTTCTTTTCATGCAGCCTGGCAACATTGTTGCGATAGACTCTGACGCAACCTCCACCAGCTGGAATAACACCAGCACCAAATTCAACCAGTCCGATATAGGTTTCAGCAGCTGCCCGAACAGCGTTACCGCCCATTGTTACTTCACAGCCGCCACCCAGGGTTAAAGCATGGGGTGCAGTAACTACAGGAACATTACAGAACTCAAGTCTGTCTGTTGCACCCTGGAAAGCTTTAACAATCATATTGAGATCATCGTAATTGCCTTCCATTGCTTCCATCAGAATCATCATCAGGTTAGCACCAGCTGAGAAGTTCTCAGCTGGATTGGATAGAACCAGTCCTTGAGCATTATTCTCTGCTTCTGTACAAGCTGTCATTATCATCTGGATATGATCCTGGCCCAGAGCATTCATTTTTGAATGGAATTCTAGCAGGTAAATGCCATCGCCCATATCAAGGAGTGATGAACTTGGGTTCGATCTGATCAGATTGTTTTTATGCAGGATGTTGAAGTTGGTATCGCGAGGGTCAACAGGTATTGGAATCATTTCTCCAGTTGCTGTTGGGACCATGCCATCGGAGTAAATATTTTCAGCGCCAGATGCATACAGCTTGTCAACCCATTCAGGAAGAGCCAGGCCATCTTCACGCATTCGTTCAGTTGTTTTGCGGAAGCCAAGAATATCCCAGACTTCGAAAGGGCCAAATTCCCAGTTGAATCCCCAGCAGATAGCACGGTCAATTGCCGATGCCTCATCGCAGATTTCGCCCAGTCTCATTGCTGAGTAGCTGAGTGATGGCGATAGCATTTTCCAGACAGCTTCGCTTCCTCTGCCTTTGCCGCCAACCATCACACGGATTCTTTCAGCAGGGTCATCAATCTGTTTTGCCTGATCGATTTCAGGGAACTTTGCTTTCTGCTTTTCACGGAACTCAAGAGTTTCAAGATCAAGAGTCAGGACATGTTTTTTGGGCTCTTTGACCATTTTGTAGAACCCGCCACCACTTTTGCGCCCCAGAAGGTTATTTGCGACCATATTTTTCAGGAACTCTGGTGAGATGAAAAGTTCACGAGCTTCATCGTCTACTGCTGCTTCATAAACATTGTCGGCAACGTGTACAAATGTATCCAGACCAACCAGGTCAGCGAGTTTGAAAGTTGCAGTTTTTGGTCGTGCCATTGCAGGGCCTGTCAATGCATCGACTTCTTCAACTGACAATCCCATTTCCTGCATAACATTCATAGTGACCATCATTGCATGTACGCCAATGCGATTGGCAATGAAGTTAGGAGTGTCTTTTGCAAGTACAATCCCTTTACCCAGAATGTCTCGGCCAAAATGTTCAAGCTCGGCAAGTACTTCAGGATCTGTATCTTTGGTCGGGATAAGCTCCAGCAGTTTCATGTACCGTGGAGGATTGAAGAAGTGAGTGCCAAGGAATCGGGGGCGCAAATTTTCAGGCAGGGCGTCGGACATTTCCTGTAGCGATAAACCTGAAGTGTTACTGGTTAGCCATGCATCGTCATTGATATGCTCAGCAATATTGCCGAGAACCAGTTTTTTGATTTTCATATCCTCTTTGACAACTTCGATAACCCAGTCGCACTCGGATATGCGAGCTGAATCTTCATCAAAAGTACCAGTTTCTATGAGGCTTAGTCTATCTGTAGTGTAGAGTGGGGATGGACGGGATTTGGACATGGTTTTTACTGCACCGTTAACAATGGAATATGGATCACCGTTATCAGCAGCAATGTCCAGCACTAGAGAGGGGATACCTACGTTTGCAAAATGAGCAGCAATTGCACTGCCCATAACTCCTGATCCCAGCACGCCCACTTTGCGTATATGCTTAGCCATCAGCTCCTCCTTGGAATATAAAAATGAATGGTCATTCATTAGTGTAGTCGAGATATTGCTATATGTCAATCGGCTAACCTGATAAATACTTGAGTAATATTTGAGGTATTATAGAAAAGGATGCGGATATGTGAGATTGTGGCATAAAAAACAGAGTACAGAACGGAGCACTGGACATCGATCCAAATATATGTGATAATTGAATACCAATTCAGAAGGAGTTCAAGTTGGCAATAGATAAAAGTGTGAAAACAAAAAAGATTCTGGATGCAGCTGTAATAGAAATTGCCCATCGGGGGTATTACAACACAACAGTTTCACAGATTGCCCGTCGAGCAGGTGTTGCCGACGGTACTATTTATCTCTACTACAAAAACAAGGAATCGATTCTGGTTTCTGTTTTTGAAAGAGCGATGGATAGGTTTATCAGTGAAGGTGTGTTGAAGCTAAAGAATGGGAAAGAGCCAGCTGAGCAAATTGCGGAGGTTGTAGCTCTGCATCTGAAACTTGTGGGTGAAGATCATGATCTTGCAGTTATTCTGCAGGTTGAACTACGACACAGTATACATTTTTTGGATATGTTTTCTCGTAGTCGCTTGCGAGAATATTTTGAAGTGCTTGCAGATATTGTTACAAAAGGGCAGAAGTCAGGGGCATTCAGAAAAGAGCTGGACCCTTTACTTTCAGCCAAGCTGATATTTGGAGTTCTTGATCAGGTTGCAACCGACTGGATTCTGGCTGACAGTAACAGCAAACTATCGAGTCGTGTTGACGAGATATCGGAGTTCCTGATTGCCGGTTTAAAATAATATTAAAAATAATCGAATTATGACTTTGTCGTGACAACTCGTTGTGTAAGTCTTCCTACATTTTGGCGTGATAATAACTTCATGCTGAAAGGGAGCTTCAATGCGTTTCACAATTTTAGTAGTTCTGATTCTTGCCTCGGTTGCACCTGCACAGGATACTTCAAACATTGATGACATTGTTGTCACCGCTTCTCGAACAGAGCAAAAACTCGACGATAGCCCTGTTGCTACTGAGCTTGTAAGCCGTAAAGATCTGGCAAACAGTGGTGCAGAGGATGTAGCAGAGTATCTCCAGAAACATCCAGGAATTCATATCGTGCCTTCAACATTTGGCACTCGAGTACAGATGCAGGGTCTTGACTCAAAATATATTATTGTCCTTGTCGATGGTGAAAAAATTATCGGTCGCAAATACGGAATCATGGATCTGTCCCGATTCACAACAGATAATGTTGAACGGATTGAAATTGTAAAAGGCAATATGTCTGCACTTTATGGCTCTGAGGCCATTGGTGGAGTAATCAATATTATAACTCGCAAAGCCAAAGGCAGGAAAATCTCTCTTCACGCCAGAGGTGCTGAAGGTAGTCAAGCCGATGGTGCGGTCTCCGCTTCTGATATCGGCGCTAACTGGAATGCCAGAGTCAGTGCTGACTGGCATAGTGCGGAAGCATTTGACCTTGATTCAACAGATGAATGGACAAGTGGTAATTCAAACGATCAATATTCTGTTGCCGGCAAGGTAGACTTTCAGGTAAACGACGAATTTTCAATAACAACTCGTAGCGAGTATATGCACAAACGTACTACTGGAGTTGACGTCAGTGGTGCTGCAATTCTTGACCGTAGAAATACAACCGATACTAACACCTTGGGAATGACTGGACACTGGAAGCAGGCTGGGTATGCAAACACTACCGCTCGGTTGAGCTATTCCAATTATCGTGATCAGTTCGTCTATGACCAGCGTGGCAGTAATGCGATGGATGAGTATCAGGACACTCGTCAAAAGCTCGGTTTGGTTGGATTGCAGCACGACAGGTATGTAATGGACAATCATTATCTCTCAGTTGGCCTGGAAAGTTCCTTTGAAAAGATGGAGTCAAGTCGTTTGAATGGTGGTGAGGGAGATCGTACAAGGTCGTCAATATATTTGCAGGATGAATGGGAAGTTGGTAGCAAAGATCTGTTTGTACTTTTGCCTGGAGTGCGCATGGATGATGACTCGCAATTCGGCAATCATATCTCTCCAAAACTTTCTTTCCGCCATGACCCCACAGAAAAAATTACAGTTCGTGCCAGTTACGGATCAGGGTTCAGAGCTCCTGATTTCAAGGAGATGTATCTACTGTTTGAACACCCCGGTGTAGGCTACAGGATTGTCGGTAATCCTGAACTTGAACCGGAAACTTCATTGAGTTCAAGTATTGGTGTCGAGTATCAGCCTACCCAAAATCTATGGTTCTCAGTTTCAGGTTATAGACACGATGTAGAAGGTCTGATTCAGGCAGAGCTTGAGCCGATAGAAGATGACCCACTGTATCATTGGCTGGGGGTTTACAGAAATGTGTCCGAGGCAATGTTGCAGGGATATGATTTGTCTGCTCGCTGGTCACCTTACAGAATGATGACTCTGAATGCTGGTTATTCTTATCTCGATACAGAAGATAAAGAACTGAACGAACCGCTTGAAGGAAGAGCCAAGCACAGAGCCAACGGTTCACTCTCGGTTCATATTTCTGAATGGGATTTCTCACTACGAGGAACCTGGGTTGGTGAGCGACCATTTACCGTTGAAGGCTCTGGATATGGCACCGATATGGCAGATTCTTATATCCTGGCCGACACTCGCATTTCCCGTCGATTCAATAATCACAGTTTGTTTTGTGGCGTAAGTAACCTTCTTGATGAAGGTGATAATGATTACCTGCCTGTGCGACCCCGTGCGGCTTTTGCAGGTATGGACCTGACGTTCTAGAAAGGAACAAAAATGAAAAAAACCCTCTTTATTCTGTTTGGACTGCTGGCAGTTATTGGTTGCAGTGAAGACGACTCAATCACCGGCCCTGATGTTACTGATCCAGGTGAACACATCGAAACTGTTGATAACGGTGATGGCACATATACAACAATCGTAGATGCTGGTTTCATGGATGCAACTGAGTTTGTTTACTTCTCATTTACAGAAGGGGAAGTTGAAGTTACTGATCCAATGACTGAAACCAACTGGGACTTTGGGTTCAAATTCTACACAATTATAACCAACGGTGGCACTAGCGGCACAGCCGGTGTGGAAGTTGCTTATGTTGATGGTGTCAGTTTTGCTGATGTAACAGAAGCTCCAACTGAAGGCTGGTTTGCAGACGAAGATGAGGACGGTGCTTTCAAGGCTGATGGAGGATGGTATACATACAATCCTCAATCACATGAGACAGTTTTGAATGGTAGAATCTGGTTTGTTCATCTTCCAGATGGAACTTACCTGAAAATGGAACTGAATAATCTTGTTGATGATGCTGGGACACCTGGGTTTCCTGGCTTTGTCTGGGAGATATTGTAGAAAAGTAACCAAGTTATCCAACTTGCTTCACTCAAAGTGACCAAGTTATCCAACTTGCTTCACTCAAAGTGACCAAGTTATCCAACTTGCTTCACTCAACGCGGGCTGACTCAAAAGAGTCAGCCCGCTCTTCGCTTCGCTCAGATTCGTTTCGCAACTTGATAACTTGCCCACTTCTCAAAGACATTTGCAGTTGAAGTAAATAAGTAATCTGCTAGTATCCGTCTTTGAAGATCAATCTTAGAACATTATTGAGTAAGATGGTGACATGGGTAATACGCTGTTGATTAACCAATTGCCTAAAGCAGAGTTACACCTTCACATTGAAGGTACTCTGGAACCTGAATTGATGTTCAGGATTGCAAAAAGAAATAATATAGAATTACCGTTTTCCTCGGTTGAAGAAATCAGATCTGCTTATAATTTTTCCAACCTTCAGACATTCCTGGATATCTATTACAAAGGTGCTGAAGTTCTGCAAACAGAGCAGGATTTTTATGATTTAACATGGGCATATCTGCAAAGAGCAGCTGTTGATAACATCCGTCACACTGAGATATTTTTCGATCCTCAAACTCATACACAGCGTGGCATAGCATATGAAACAGTTGTAACTGGAATCCACAGGGCATTGCAGGATGCCGACCAGTTGAATATTACTTCCAGATTAATCCTCTGTTTTTTGAGGCATCTTTCTGCTGAAGATGCAGATGAAACTTTTGACCAGGCGCTTCCATTTATCCACATGATCGATGGGATTGGCCTGGACTCTTCAGAATTAAATAATCCGCCGGAAGATTTCGCAGCAGTTTTTACTAGAGCAAGGGAAGCCGGGTTAAAATGTGTTGCTCATGCAGGGGAAGAGGGCCCTCCTGAATATATTTGGGGCGCATTGAAATCGTTACAGGTCAGCAGAATTGATCATGGCGTTTGCGCATTGGAAGATGCATTGCTGGTTGAATATTTAAAAGAAAACCAAATCCCGTTGACGGTATGTCCGCTGTCTAATTTGAAGTTGAAAATATTTGAAACAATTGCCGATAATAATTTATTGGAATTGATAAAAGCCGATTTGTGTGTAACTGTCAATTCAGACGATCCTGCTTATTTTGGCGGGTATCTGAACGATAACTTTCATGCTCTTGACAGAGCTTTGAATCTGTCGGCTGAGCAGATAATTCAGCTGGTTAAAAATAGTTTCGATGCATCGTTTATTGATGAATCGTTGCGACATAAATATCTGGCTGAAGTAGGTGCGTATGAGTAACACTCTATTGTTGGAAGCCAAAGGCCTAACTAAAAGATTTGGTACTTTGGTTGCCAATGACAAGATCGATATCAAAGTCGAGGCTGGTAAAATCCATGCGCTGCTTGGTGAAAATGGCGCTGGTAAATCTACTCTTGTAAAAATGTTCTACGGTTCATTGCAGCCAAACGCAGGTCGGATATTCTGGAAAGGTGAGCAGGTAATTGTAGATAATCCATCGTTTGCAAGGCAGCTTGGTGTGGGAATGGTATTCCAGCACTTTTCACTTTTTGAAGCTCTTACTGTTGTTGAAAATATCAGCCTGGCGATGCCTTCAGAATTACGTGGCGATGATCTGGGAAATCGAATTGAGAAGCTGTCGGCAGATTACGGTTTGCCATTGAAACCTGATGCATTGGTTGCTGATTTGTCTGTTGGTGAAAGACAAAGAATCGAAATTGTCCGTTGTCTTTTGCAGGAACCAAAACTGTTGATAATGGATGAGCCAACAGCAGTACTTACTCCTCAGGAAGCTG
>JAAESD010000624.1 GCA_024229695.1 bacterium | reverse complement strand
AAACTTGTACAACCTTTGTGGTGGTTTTCCAATTCCCACTGTATGTGGCTACCGGTTCTCCCCCATGGCTGGTGCAGATACTTGTAGGCAAGTGGCATCGGAGGAAAACTTTCATGCCCACTTTCCAATGCCAGGTATTGGTTCATCAGTGAGGCTGAGGTGTGGAACATATCACTTCTTCCTTGGTGGAGTATTCTCTCATTGTACATCGGTCCCTTTAACAATGGAAGAGAAATTGAAGATTGATGGAAGTTGTGGCCCCACATACACTTTGTTTTGTAAAAATGGGAGCAATGTGGTAGCCTGGGGTGCCGGAAGCAAATCAGGTACCACTGTGTGGGGTAATTTTGTGAATGATAATTTTCAAGAGAACAATCAAGAAGTTGAGGAGAATCCACGGCCAATCAACAATAGGGCTTTGGTGGACTGGCTACGTGTTCCTGAAAATAATCAGAGATTGGTCCCTCAGCGCATCGAAGGTGAAGGGGATGTTGCTCCGGCAAATAATGTAGGTGAACATGCCGCAGCACAGCCCATGACAATGGGTCTTGCGGCAATCAATGCGGGAGTTAGAGGTAGTGTTGGGGCATATAATGAAGTCCAGGCATTGTTTGCACAAAGAAGAGAAGCACAAGATGATATTGTAAGGAATGCACTAGCTGCTGCAAGAGGTTCGGAGGAAGGTGGAGGTAGCAGTTCTGTTGAAGAATAGTAATGATTGTATTCCTCATAAATACTAATCATGAATTTCGACAACAACAAAAGGTATGCTTTAGTTTTGTTTTGTTT
>JAAESD010000623.1 GCA_024229695.1 bacterium | reverse complement strand
ATGCAGAGGGTCGGGCTTGCCATGACAGGGCAGAAGAGCAAGTCGATAGACACAGTTAACCTTGATTCTTTTGATTTGATTGTAACGCTTAGTGAGGAGTCTGGGCAATTTCTGCCAAACAAAGTTTCTAATGAAAAACATTTCCATAATCCTGTTGATGATCCGATGTCGTTCCGTGGCAGTGATCAGGAAACTGTGGCAGCTTTTGATAAAGGCAGAGATGAAATTCAAAAAATTGTACAAAAAATTATTAACAACGAGTCTTGACCATTTTTCGAATTTCGGAAAACCTTAAAAAACCTTGTATCTGTAATAATTGCAAAGTGGTACACAAAGTTAATTAGAGGTTTTCAAAATCCGATTTTGTTCCGGGAAAGTTGAACGAATATTCAGAGCAAATTTTTAGGAAAAAGTTTTCGAGATGAATTTTTTTATAGACTGCAGTTATTCGGTGATTCACGCATTTTTTTTACTCAAGTAAAGCAATGTAAAATTGCAGGCATTACTCTTTTTAACCAACCAATAAATTTATCTTGGAACAACAACCGATAGTAGTTATTGTCAGGTTTCGCCCCAATATATGGGGGTACTCGCCAATATGACAGAATGTAATATTTATTGCGTTTTAACAAATTATTGGTGACAAAATTGTAGACAATTAGCAGAATATTAGACCCCTGTTTCTAACATCGGCAGCTCTGCTTTGCGACATAAAATTTGGTTTTAAATGAACAGAAAACGAGGTTCTCCCCGATGGATCGTATGGAGAAAAAAGTCCAGGTTGCTGTAGAGGGCGGCCAGGCAAGAGCAGAGACCCACGCAGCTGAACTCTCTTCAGGTTTTGATACTGAACAGATGATTCCACTTGAAACTCAAAGTCCGGATCGCGAAGGTCTGACTTTTATGCGACGCAACACAACTCCCGGTGAAAATCCATTTGATCAGATTGAGTGGGAGAAAAGGGATGCGTCAATCATTGGCCTCAATGGAGAGATTCTATTTGAACAAAAAAATGTTGAGGTTCCAGCCAGCTGGTCTGTCATGGCAACCAATGTTGTTGTTCAAAAATATTTCCGTGGTGGAATTGGCATGGATAACCGTGAAACTTCGGTCAAGCAGTTGATTGGCAGAGTAGCCGATACAATTACTGACTGGGGTTATCAGGAAGGTAGCTTTGCTACTGAAAACGATGCCAAGATATTTCACGATGAACTGACTTATCTGCTGGTCAACCAGGTCATGGCTTTCAATTCACCAGTCTGGTTCAATGTCGGTGCTGAGGAAAATCCCCAGTGCTCGGCATGTTTTATCAATTCTGTTGAAGATACTATGGAATCAATCCTGGGTCTGGCCAAGACTGAAGGACTGCTGTTTAAATATGGAAGTGGTACTGGAACCAACCTTTCTCCATTACGCTCATCTAAAGAAATATTGAGCAGTGGTGGCAAGGCCAGCGGTCCGGTATCGTTCATGAAAGGCTACGACGCTTTTGCAGGTGTAATCAAATCTGGTGGCAAGACACGCAGAGCTGCAAAAATGGTTATGCTGGACGCAGATCATCCCGACATTGAAGAATTCATCAACTGCAAGGTTATTGAAGAGAAAAAAGCATGGGCTCTGATTGATCAGGGCTATGATGGTACTTTCAACGGTGAAGCATACGGCTCAGTTTTCTTCCAGAACAGCAATAACTCTGTACGTGCGACAGATGAATTTATGCAAGCCGTTGTTGATGATAAATCCTGGACAACCCACGCAGTGAGTGATGGTCGCCCAATTGAGACATACAAAGCTCGTGATTTGATGCGTCAGATTTCAGAAGGTACGTATGTTTGTGGTGACCCCGGAATGCAATATGATACTACAGTCAATGACTGGCATACCTGTTCCAACACAGACCGGATTCACGGCTCCAATCCATGTTCCGAGTATATGTTCCTGAACAACTCGGCATGTAACCTGGCATCATTGAATTTAATGAAGTTTGTTGGTGACGATGGTGAATTTGAAGTTGATTCTTTCCGTCATTCAGTTGATATCACATTGACTGCAATGGAAATATTGATTGGCAACAGTAGTTATCCTCGCCCTGAAATTACTGAAAACAGCCTGAAGTTCCGCCCATTGGGACTTGGCTATGCAAACCTTGGTGCACTGTTGATGAATCGTGGCTTGCCTTATGACAGCGATGAAGGCCGACACTATGCTGCTGCGGTTACCTCATTGATGTGTGGTCAAGCTTATCTGACATCTGCCAGAATGGCTGAAAACTTTGGTGCTTTTGAAGGATACGATGAGAATCGTGAACCAATGCTCAATGTTATTCAGAAACACCAGAGCCACCTTCCAAACATAAGCGGACAATATGTTCCAGTGGACATGCTTGATGCTGCAGCCGATGTCTGGAATGAAGCATACTCAGTTGGCGAAGACTTTGGTTATCGTAACGCCCAGGTTACAGTTCTCGCCCCGACAGGCACAATCGGTTTCATGATGGATTGCGATACAACTGGTATCGAGCCGGACATTGCACTTGTCAAGTACAAGAAACTAGTTGGCGGTGGGATGTTCAAGATTGTCAATAAAACAGTTCCAGTTGCTTTGAATCGTCTGGGTTATGCCCCGGAAGAAATAAAGTCGATTATGGAATATATTGACCAGAATGATACTATAGAAGGAGCTTCTGAGCTCAAGGAGGAGCACCTACCAATTTTCGACTGTGCATTCAAGCCTGCTCAAGGTGAACGAACAATCGATTATTTGGGACACATCAGAATGATGGGTGCCACTCAGCCATTTTTGTCCGGGGCAATTAGTAAAACAGTAAATATGCCAACAGACGCAACTGTTGAGCAGATTTCTGAAGCTTACATGGAGGCCTGGAAACAAGGTTTGAAGGCTGTTGCTATTTATCGTGATGGCAGCAAGAGAACTCAGCCTCTGAATACTTCTGTTAAAGAAACTGAAGAAACACCAGCTTTAACTCGTCAGGCTCCACCAACTCCACAGCGAGTTCGTTTGCCAGATGAGCGACAAGCTTTGACTCACAAGTTCAGCATTGGCGGTCACGAAGGCTATATAACTGTTGGGCTCTACCCCAGCGGACAGCCGGGAGAAATGTTTATCGCGATGGCCAAGGAGGGCTCGGTCGTTTCCGGGCTTATGGATTCTTTCGCGACCGCCTGTTCCATAATGTTGCAATATGGAGTACCAGTTGATGTATTAATCAGGAAGTTCAGCCACTCAAGGTTTGAGCCTAGTGGATTTACAACTAATCCTGAAATTCCAACTGCGAAATCAATTATGGATTACCTGTTCCGATGGATGGAACTGAAGTTTGGTAACACTGGCGCTGTCAGCAGAGCTGCAAGCGCAGATTTTGATACTGGACTTGATTCTGGTCCTTTGATGGCAGATCCGCCTGAGACCAGGATCACAATGGATGAACCAGATAACAAGGGACAAGCTTTCAAGGTGGAATCTGATGCTCCACCATGTCCTGAATGTGGATCGGTGATGGTACGCAATGGCGCTTGTCACAAGTGCTTGAACTGTGCTGCCACCAGTGGGTGCTCCTAAAAGATCTTTGATCTAAAAGGTAGCGTGAAAGGCCGGTCTGGAATATTCCAGGCCGGCCTTTTCTTGACAGGAACTATATTCAGATGTGATTGTTATCTGCAGGGACGGAACCTAATCAGCCTTGGAGGGCATTTTGAAAAAGATAACGTTAATAACAGTTGTTCTAATTATGTTGGCAACAGTTGCGGCCGCTCAATTGCCTGATTGGAATGCTGACGACAACGACCCAATGCTTGAAGCGATTGGTCTCCATACCGGTTATTCCGGTGGCTTTGGCCTTTCCTATAAGTTTCCTGTCAAGTGGTGGCTTTACTGTCAACTGGCAGGAGGAATCTGGAACACAAACGATCACCAACGCAACAATCTTGGTTTAAGTGTTCAGTATGTGTTAAGGCAAGAAGGAGAGATGAAGATTTTTATTGCCGGCAGCGCTGCTCATTTTCATCATAAAGATAATGGAATTACGAAATCACACTGGAACAAAGGTTTTGGTGTTGGGGCAGAGCGATTATTGGGGCAGAGGACAGCAGTTCAGGTTGAACTCGCTTTTACACATCGTGGTAACAAAGACACAATTATGTTATTTCCACAAGTCGGGATGAACTTCTACTTCTAGGCAAAATAAAACCCCGGACCACAATTGTAGTCCGGGGTATTTTTATGCGCGGAACTATGCGCCGTACTTTTTGATTGCCGAATCAAGTCTTGGTAGCATCGCAAAGATAAATCCTGCAACACCAAGAATAGCAACAGCCAGTATCACGAACATACCAACAGTTGGTTCCAGACCGGAGATAAATCCAGCCAGTTTGTTACCAACAGAAGTTGCCAGGAACCAGCCACCCATCATCAGACCAACAAGTCGAGGTGGGGAAAGTTTGGTCACCAGCGATAATCCCATTGGGGACAAGCAGAGCTCTCCAACAGTGATTATCAGGTAATAGGCAAAGAGCCAGACCATCGACGTTTTTGCAGATCCATTGTCTCCAAGGTGAGCTGCAAATGCCATAATACCAATTGAAGCTGCAGTAATCAGCATGCCGTAGAAAATCTTACGGGCAGTTGTAATTGCTTTACCACGACTTGCGCGCCAGCTGAAGAAGCCAACAATCAGTGGAGTGAGAATTACAACAAAGACCGGATTTAAAAGGCCAGTAATCATTTCTGCATTGAGCAGAGTGAGGAATTTGTTTGGTGGAAGTCGTTCTTCACCTGCACCATCATAAACAGCATCGTATGTGTCCTGAGAAACCAGCAGTGCCGGATTGGATCCTTTTACCAGAACAACATCTTTAATAGAGTCGGTTCCCTCAGGAACTTTTACACTTGTTGTGGAGACTCCATGAGCATCGGTGTCAGTTGAAATACTGACCAGATCATCTGGATAAACGCCACAAGAGAGGAATCCGTAGTCAGTATCTTCAGTTGTTGCAGTAATCGTTGCAGGAAGATTGTTCGCAGCAGTTTCAGTTAAAGTCCTGGAACCAAACATTGACTCGGTCTTGCCATCGACAATAAACAGGGTGCTCTCATCAGGTCTGGCAACATCTTCGGAAGCATTGCTGTAATATGAAGGCATTGCAGGTTGGCCATAATATTGAGGTGCAGGAACCCATTCAGCTTGTCTGTCTGTATTGTGTTCTGCGAAAACTGTAATCAGACCACCACTCAAGTGCAGAACCATAAAGAACGCACCACCAGCAATGTAAACTGGAATCAGAGATGCCATACCAGGTTTTTCTTCCGGGCTGGATTTCTTAACCAGCAATCCGAAGTAAGCCATGATTGGAAGCATACCAATGATAAATCCAAATGTGATTGGGCCGATAGTGTTGGTAATAAACTCAATCTGACCGCCGAGGAAGTAACCTGCAGCTCCGAAGATACCAGCAGGGAGCAGGATGGTCATCAGGATTTGCTTGAAAGAGACATCGTCTTCGCTTGCTTCGCTCATGATGTCTGCTCTTGCAAGGCGTTTCCAATTGAAAACCAGAATTGCACAACCAACCAACAGGCCAACACCAGCAGCGGTAAACGCCATATTGAAACTCCACAGATTTCGTAGTGGAGCAGCTACCAGCGCTGAAATAGTGGCACCAATGTTGATACCCATGTAGAAAATGTTGAAACCGGCATCTCTGCGCGGGTCATCGTGGTCATAAAGGTTACCAACCATCGCCGAAATATTTGGTTTGAAAAGACCATTACCAAGGCAGAGCAGTACAAGGCCAGAATAGAAAGTGACATCGCTCTTTATCCCAAGAGCAAAGTAACCTGCTGCCATTAGAATACCACCAAAGAGGACAGATCTACGGAAACCAAGGATCTTATCCGCAATCATACCACCCAAAAATGGGGTAAAGTAAACGAAAGCAAGGTAAGTACCGTAGATTTCGCCAGCCATTGAGTTGGATAGCCCAAGGCCGCCTCGCTCAGTGTCAGTGATATAGAGGTAAAGAATACCGAGCATCAGGTAGAAGCCTAGTCGCTCCCACATCTCGGTGAAAAACAGGGATTTCAGTCCCCTGGGATGTCCTTTGATTAATTCCATTTTTTGCTCCTGTGGATGTGAAAAAGGATCATGCTTATTATTTCGCCAAAAGGCAATGTATCGGAATATGGAGAATAGGTCAACCAAAAGCGTTGTCCAAACAGGAATGACATTCAGGATGGTTTTTAGCGATAAAAGAGCTTTCATTGCGCCTGAGCTTGAGTTATTCTGATGCAAATTCTACATGAAAGGGATCGAATTGAAAAACAACAAAATATTATGGGTAGCAGCTGTCATTCTGACTCTTGCTGCTGCTTTTTGGCAAAGAGCTTCAGGTCCAACTCACCCAGTACGTATCAA
This sequence comes from bacterium, assembly GCA_024229695.1. GTDB lineage: Bacteria > Krumholzibacteriota > Krumholzibacteriia > LZORAL124-64-63 > LZORAL124-64-63 > JABIBH01. Next base: position 5,639 of record JAAESD010000623.1, on the reverse strand, counting down.
GGCTGAAATTAGTGACACCGCGGTTAAGGCAAAGTTGCTGAGATCACATAATACTGATAGTGATCTGGAAGTCGAAATTAAAGCAGATGACAAAAGTGTTACTGGTGCTGTTCAGTGGCGTAGATTGAACGCAGGAGACACCTGGTCCTATATGCCTCTGGTACGCGATGGTGAACTGCTGCGAAGTGCTTTACCAAAGCAGAAATCTGCCGGAAAAATTGAGTACATTGTGCACTTGAAGAAAGGCGAACATGGGCTGACTCTGGACAAGAATAGTCAACCTATTGTGGCCAGATTCAAAGACCCGGTACCGGCAGCAGTGCTTATTCCGCATATTTTCTGCATGTTTTTTGGCCTGATTTGGGCAATGAGAACAAGTCTTGGTGCAATCTTTGCTTCTGAGTTTCAGACAAGAAGGATTGCAATTTCACTGGGAATGCTAAGTATAGGCGGGCTAATTTTAGGGCCTGTTGTCCAGAAGTACGCTTTCGGGGTTTATTGGTCCGGGTGGCCACTTGGTAGCGACTGGACCGATAACAAACTTGCATTGATGGTTCTTGCATGGTTAATCGCTTTGATTTTGTCTGTTAAAAAACAGGCATTAACCAGAGTATTTGTAGTTGTAGCCTTGCTGGTTACACTGACTGTATATCTGATTCCACATAGTATGGGTGGTTCCACCCTAGATTATTCTACAGGTAAAACAGAAACTGGAATGCAGCAATAACAAAAGGGGTTTGAAATGAAAAAGCTGATTTTTTTACTGATGGTGTTGGTAATGGTTGTTGGGTGTAGTGACGAAGAAACTGCAACTCAGCCAACTGGTCTGGAACAGGTGTATGCTATAAATCAGTCTCAAATGGGTGCTGGTATGGCTACAGAAATGTTAGGCTCAATTATGGGTTTTGCTGAATTGGCACCAGCTGTAACCAGAGATGATCCGTACCAGAGTCTTACTTATGATGGTGAAGCATGGACCTGGGTTCTCGAATATTCAGATGAAAACGGCTCATTTTCGATGAATATGTGGTTGCAGTATCTGGACGCAACAGGAATGCCAGTTCCTGATCCTGACAATGCTGTGAGTTTGAGTTTCCTGATTGATTATTCTGGTGATCTTAACTTTACTGAAGGTGACACTGAATACATCGCAGACTGGGTATATGAATCTGCTGCTGAAGTTGATGGTCTCAATACAATGGTCCTGACAGTCGACTGGACAGGTAGCCAGGATTACTCAATAGCATGGACATCTCCTTCAAGTAATGGAAACATCGATTATGCAATGACTTGGGCTACAGGCGATGCTGGCCTGATAGTACCACTTGATGGTGGCTGCCCTGATGGTTCAATTCACTTCACATATGCTCCATACGAAATGGACATGATATTCGATGGTTCCGACACAGCAAGCTGGGAGCTATACTGGAACGATGAAGAGCTGGTAGCAAGTGGAACTGAAGCGCTGGATTGCATTAGTGACTAGTTTATGTCGATAGGCAAAAATGCTTTTTAATTCGCATTTATTTGTATTTTGCTTTTTGCCGATAACTCTGGTGGCTTATTACCTGATTTCAAGGGTAATGAGTCACCGGTTTTCTTTGGTTTGGCTTGTTTTTGCATCGTTGTTTTACTATGCGTGGTGGAATCCAAAATATCTGATTCTGATTTTGGGATCAATCGGGTTCAATTATTTGTTTGGCCGGTTGATTGCTCAACATAGCAATCGATTCCTGATTACAATTGGAGTTATCACCAACCTTGGCGCTCTGGCCTGGTTCAAGTATGCAGGTTTTCTGGTTCAGAATCTCAATGTTGTCGCAGATACAAATTTCCATCTGCAGACAATCATTCTTCCTCTGGCGATTTCCTTTTTTACATTCCAGCAAATTTCTTATCTGGTCGATGTTTATCGCGGCACTGAACCTGTTAGCAATCTGCTTTATTACGCGCTTTTTGTTTCGTTTTTTCCACAGCTTATTGCTGGCCCGATAGTCCATCAGCAGGAAATGTTGCCTCAGTTCTTTAAAGAACAGATTAGTAAATTCAGCCAGGAAAAATTTGCTGTGGGGATGACGCTGTTTTTCATCGGTCTGTTTAAAAAAGTAGTTCTTGCCGATAGCGTCGCTGTTTATGCGTCACCTGTTTTTGAAGCAGCTGACCAGGGATTGGTAATATCGTTTTTTGAGGCATGGGGTGGAGTCCTAGCCTATACGTACCAGATCTACTTCGATTTTTCCGGCTACAGCGATATGGCAATTGGTTTAGGCTGCATGTTTGGAATCAAGCTGCCAATTAATTTTGACTCTCCATATCAGGCAACAAACATCATCGATTTTTGGCGTCGCTGGCATATGACGCTTTCTCGATTTCTAAAGCATTATTTATATTTCCTCCTTGGTGGAAATCGATGTGGCCGAAACAGACGGTATTTTAACTTGATTGTGACAATGACATTGGGTGGACTTTGGCACGGAGCGGGCTGGAACTTCATTATTTGGGGAGTTTTGCACGGTCTGTTCTTAATTATTAATGTCATATGGAGAAGCTGGAGATCGGCAAAAAATAGAGTCGTTGGTAAGCTGGAGATTTGGTTGGGTCGAGTTTTAACTTTTGTGTCAGTTGTTATGGCGTGGATTTTTTTCAGGGCAACGAGCATTACTGGAGCAAGCGGGATTCTTAAAGGGGCAACTGGGCAGAATGGTGCAATTCTGGATGACAGACTTGAGCCGGTTCTTAGTTGGTTGTCACCTGTTGTACAGTTTGAAGGGACCCACGCAGGTTATTTCAATCTTTATGGTGTGCCGTGGCTGATTGTTTTGGGCCTGGTTTGCTGGTTTATGCCAAATCCAGTGAGAATGATGAGTAGATTCCGCCCTGCTCTGGATATTGGAACCGGATTTTATGATCGTGTAAAAACCAGATTTCCTGAATGGCAGCCGAATCGCCGATGGGCAGTTGTTGTGGCTGTTCTAGCAGTTTTGGCAATTACTCACATGGCAAGAGTCAGTGAGTTCATTTACTACCAGTTTTAGGAGTTAAGTTGGAGAATTTCTCAAGATATATCAAAACAGTTTTAGCAGGAATGGTTGCTGTTCTGCTGCTGTTGGGGTGTTTCAATTGGGTGATTGATCCATTTAATCGTAACAAAAAAGTAGACTTCGGTTTGCCTAAAGAGGCAGTGTCTTCGCTGATGAATTATCAAATGTACAAAATATTACAATATGATTCACCATCGATAATAATCTTAGGGGACAGTAGAAGCGATGTGCTGCGAGCAGAGTATTTTACAGACGAAAATGTGTATAATTTTTCATATGGTGGAGGAACTTTGTATGAAGCTATCGATACTTTCTGGTTTGCAAATCAAGGCAACTTGAAAGCTGTAGTTCTGGGTGTTCCTTTTTGTATCTATACAGAAGCGAATAGTGTAAACAGGTTCCCGGCTGCGAGGCAGGTCACCAGGAATCCGTTATCATATTATTTATCGCCACTTGTTACAAAATCCGGTGTGATGGCATTGCTCACAAAATATACAGGTCGCAGTTTCAAAACGGAGCGTCCGGAAATGAGTAGAGAACAGTTCTGGAGTCATCAACTAGGTCCAGGCACCAGCATGTACTACGATATGTGGAGCGAGCCAAAAGTACTGAAATCACGTTTGATTGAAATGGTTGAATATTGCGATGACCATGATATCGAACTTCTGTTTTATATTCCACCAACTCATCAGGATCTGCAGGACAAACTTGTTGAGTACCAATTAGTGGACCAGTACAACTCATACAAACAGACAATCAATAATCTGGGAACTGTGCTGGATTATGATGTACCAGGTGAGTTCGCTTCAGATAGAGATAATTTTCTCGATCCATATCATTGCACAAAAGAAGCGGCCAAAGACATTGCTGCAGATATCATTGGCCTCTTGTCAAAATCGCGTAATTGATTCAGTATGTCGCACTAATGGAACAACCTTAATTTCTGGAGTTTTAATGTTTCGACTCACTTTAATTCTCCTGATGTTCGTGATTCCTTGTTCTGTGTTCGCAGAAGGAATCGGCATCTGGGCGATGGGCACACGCAGTAACGGAATGGGTGGTATTGCCACTGCTTCGGCTTTTGACCCGACTGCCGTATTCTTCAATCCTGCCGGTATGGCCAGAATAGATTCTCCGCAGCTGACAATTTCAGGTGCAACAATTTACGGCGTAATGGAGTTTCAGGGCGTAGATCCATGGCCAGGTTATGGGGTTGTTGAAATACCGCTTGCAGAGCAGGAAATTTTGCCGCAACTGTATCTTGCTGCACCGCTGACAGAAACTATTTCTGCCGGAATCGGTTTTAACACACCTTACGGTCTTGGCATGGGGTGGGAGAATCCATCGGAATTTACTGGTCGACACATTGCTGTTCAATCCGATATCAGAGCTTACTATTTTTACCCCTCAGTGGCATGGCAGATGAACGACAAAATTGCTTTGGGAATGACTGTCCCAATTGTGCGTGGTTCATTTATGATTAAGCAGTATGCAAGGGAGTTGGTCCCGGATCCAGTTGAGTATGCTATAGGAACAATTGAAGGTGAAACTCCTGGAAATGAATATGGGATTGTATTTGGAATGACTGCCGATCTTGGCGATGGCTTCAACCTTGGTATCAATTATCGCTCACCAGTTACTCTTGATTTGGAAGGCGAAATCGTATTTGAACCGCTGGATAATTACAACGGCATTGTGCCTCCTGAAGATTCTTCTGGCAGTGGTGTAATTCCGTTGCCCGGTTTGTTCTCTCTGGGGGTTTCCTATGAATCTGGAAATATGTTTTTTGAAACCGATGTGAACCTTGCCACCTGGAGTAACTACGATGTGCTGGAGCTGGAGATCGACAATCCTGAAATACCCAGTTTGTCACTCCCGCAAGAATTCAGAGATGTCTGGTCAATGCGTTTTGGTGCAGAATATACTTTCACAAGCGGCAATCAGTTGAGAGCCGGTTTCTTCCATGACTCTGTTCCACAGCCTTCAAGCAGGTGTGGTCCAGCACTGCCGGATTGGGTGCATCGAGGGCTGAGTTGCGGAATCGGAGTGCCGATTAAGAATGCACAATTTGATGCTTTTCTGGTAAGATTATTCCTGCCAACCAGGAAAGTTCGTGACAGTGCAGATGGATTCAATGGTAACTACAGAGCTGCAGCCACAGTTTACGGTGCAGGGATTACTTTCGGTCTATAAAGGACTTGGTTAATGCGCAAGCTGACAATAATTCTAATATTGGTATTGTCTGGCGGTTGTAAACTGCTTGAAGATGCGCCACCACTTGCCCCTGTTGCGACAGACTGGGGAACTGCCGATTTCTCAACTTATGTTGCCTTGGGTGGGTCGATAACCGCTGGTATGCAGTCCGGATCAGTATTTGAATCGGCACAGTATTATAATTACCCGTCTATTTTTACACGCGCAGCAGGTATTACCGATTTTCAGCAGCCACTTGTTGCTGACCCCGGAATGCTGGTTATTGATGGTTCTTTTGCACAAGGACACCTCAGAGTTGTACTTGATGAAAATGGCAACCCTACAATTGAGCCCACTCCATGGGTTGACCCTGATTTCTGGATGTCGATGTTGTTGAATGTTGAT
>JAAESD010000622.1 GCA_024229695.1 bacterium | reverse complement strand
TTGTAATTCAGGATGAGCCTCCAATAATAGTGCTAAACCACCTGAAACCCAAGCGGTTGATGCAGAAGTTCCACTTGCCCACCCCCACCAACTGCCATCACCCGAGCCACCAGCCATCAGGACAGGAACTTCTGCAGCAGGAGCAATTAATTCGGGTTTTTTATCTGGATCTGACCTAGGTAGAATAGGTGGCCACAATTGACCATTATTGTCTCCCTTTGAACTGCCACTCCAAACATTACCAAGTCGTGTAACACCTCCTACACAAATCACATCTTCTACAGAACCTGGTGATGATACATCTCCATCATCATCTTGACCGTCATTTCCTGCAGCTGCAATAACAAAAACTCCATCGTCTAATGCATCTTGAACAGCCTGCTCTAATTCATCAGTGGTAATTCCTGCAAAACTAATTCCCCCTTCGCCTCCTAGACTAAGACTAATGATATCGGCTTGATTTTCTACACACCAATTTACTGCCTGAGCGATTCCTGAATCAGTTCCACTTCCTGATTCATCTATGGCTTTTGCAATAAGAAGTTCAACACCTGGAGACGCGCCTCGCAGGCCATTTTGAGCAACTAATAATCCTGCCATAGCAGTCCCATGCCCTTCATCATCGTAGGGAGTTTCATGTGAGTTTATCGCATCGAACCAACCTGATAATTCAATATGCTGTAAATCAGGATGATTTAATTCAATTCCTGAATCTACGACACAAACAAC
>JAAESD010000621.1 GCA_024229695.1 bacterium | reverse complement strand
TTGAATGGGTTGATATTCCAGGTTTTGATGCTGGTGGTTTTGGCGGAGCGGGAGAGAGCAACAAGTTTTTGGAGCATGCGCGCAAAGTTGATGCTATTGCACATGTTGTCCGATGCTTTGACAATGGAATAGACGCACCAGATCCACAAAGCGAGATTGAATCAATCGCGCTGGAGTTGCAGCTGGCAGATTTACAGATAGTTGAGAACAGAATTGAAAGACTGAATAATGACAAGGCGCGCAAGGGTAAAGTAGATAATCCTTTTGAACCTCCTTTGATGGAACGATTTCTGGCGCAGCTTGAAGACGGGCAGCCGTTGCACAAGCTGGAACTCAACGAAGATGAGATAAAACTTTCAAGCGGTTTTTCATTTCTGACTTTGAAGCCGGTAATAATTGTTCTTAATAGTGATGAAAGTGGTGTGTCTGAAGAGTTGATCACTTATGCATCGACACAAGCTTCTGAAGTTGTAGACCTGTGTGCCAAAGTTGAAGAGGAACTTGGCGAACTGGATAAAGAAGAGCAGCTTGAGTTTTTGGCAGATCTTGGTATCAGTGAGCCTGCATCCGATAGAATGGTTCAGTCCGCTTACGGCGCTCTTGGATTACACAGTTTCTTTACTGTGGGAGAAGATGAGTGCAGGGCCTGGGCAGTGCGCAAAGGTGCTTTGGCTCCAGAAGCTGCGGGCGCAATTCACAGTGATCTGCAACGCGGATTTATCAGAGCGGAAACCTGCAGCTACGATCATTTGATTGAAGCTGGCGGTTTAGCTGAAGTAAAAAAAGCAAATAATATGCGACTTGAAGGTAAACAGTATGAAGTCAAAGACGGCGATATAATCAATATTCGCTTCTCTGTTTAGAACTACTCTTGACAGAGGCACCCCTGTGACCTTTAATTTAGTCGATAAACCTGTTAATACACCCCACCTGTTTTAGATATCCCCGGGGGGATTTTACATGTCCAGGAAGCAATTGATTTTATTAGTAGTACTTGCTGCAGTCATCTCTTTGACCGGTTGTCGTAGTGCTCACGTTACAAGCTCGATTTTATACATCGATCAGACTCTTTACACCAAAGCAATTACAGTTTTGCATGAAGGTCTTGAATACTCTCCCGATGAGGCAGAAGCATTCTTCTACCTGGGTGAGGCTCACAGTAAACGGTCCGAGCTGGCAATACGTGAAAATGATTTTCTTGGTGCTAAAAATGATTATCTGATGGCACATGAATATTACGCAAAAGCTATTGAGCTTGATCCTCTACTTGCAGACAGAGCGTATGAATCGATGTTGTTTAACTACATTCAACGTAGTAATGATGCTAAAAATGAATATAGCGGTAAATATTATGAAGCTGCGGAAGGTTATTTCAGACTTGCATATGCAGCAATGCCTGATTCTGTTGCACCAATCAAAAATATCGCTCGCATGAAGATTAAACTTGCAGCTGATGATAATGATAATCCTGAACTGTTGAATGAGGCTCTTGTTCTATTGGACCAGGTAATCGAGGCTTCTCCAGAAGCCTTCCTGCTGAAAACTGACAAGGCAACAGTTCTGACCAGATTAGGCAGAACAGTAGAAGCTTCGGCTCTTTATGATGGTTTGCTTGCAGATTATCCTAACGATACTGACCTGCTTATAGACGTTGCGAGATTGAGTGAAGAGGATCAACGCTTTGAGCGTGCTGCCGATATGTACATACGTGTCATCGATATTTATGAAACATCTGATGAAGACAAGAGCGAAGAAATTTATCCCCTCGCTTTACGAGCAGCAGCATTCCTTGGTGATTCAAGTATTTTAAGGTATCAGGAAGCGATAGATCTTTATGGTAAAGCTCTAAGACTGGAGCTCTTGCCTGAAGAAAATACTATGTTGCAGAAATTGAAATTGCACTATGACTATGGAAGATCCCTTCGCAGGGAAGCTGAATTTGCAGATACTCCAGAAATCAAGGCAGAACAAGAACAGCTAGCAACTGAGCAGTTTACTGCTGGTACTGGTGTTGGTAATGCTTTGGTTAACTCATATCTTGAGTGTTCAATTGGTTATTACTATCTCGGTATGTGTTATTTGGAATCAGGCAATAGTACTGATTCAGAAAAGAACCTTCAAATATATCGTAAGCTTGAAGGATCTAACTAGGATTACATTTTAGTTGACAAAACAGACTGGTTTTGTGTTATAATTGGGTAACAGGTCAGGATATCTGCACCTGTTACCAATCCCAACCACAGGAAAACAAACCTTATTTCAACAGGAAAACCTCACATCTATTAATGAGCGGTAAGACCGCTGGAGAATCATGGACATTAAAGAACTTCAGGAAATGAATATCAAGGGACTGTTAAAAGTTGCCCAGGATTTAAAAATTGACGGCGTAAGCGGTATGCGTAAATCGGAGTTGATCTTCAAAATACTTGAAAATCAAACCGAGAAAAACGGGTTGATTTACGGCGAAGGCGTTTTGCAAATCCTGTCAGAGGGGTACGGCTTCCTCAGAGCAGCAAAGTACAACTACCTCCCTGGCCCAGATGATATCTATCTTTCTCCATCGCAAATAAAGAAATTCAACCTGAAAACCGGTGATACTATTGCTGGTCAAGTAAGGCCTCCTAAAGATACTGAGCGCTACTTTGCTCTGCTGAAAGTTGAGACAGTTAATGATGCTGATCCCGATGAAGCAAAAAGAGTAACCTTGTTTGACAACCTGACTCCTCTTTATCCTGAAGATATTCTGGATCTTGCTGGCGAGCAGGGCGATATCACTCAAAGACTGATTAACCTGATGTGTCCAATCGGTAAAGGGCAGCGTGGATTGATTGTTTCCCCTCCGAGAGCTGGTAAAACAGTAATCCTGCAAAAAATTGCCAATGCCATAACAGAGAATAATCCCGATGTGCTTCTGATGGTTCTATTAATTGATGAGCGTCCTGAAGAGGTTACAGATATGGCTCGTTCAGTTGATGGCGAAGTTGTCAGTTCAACATTTGATGAGCCTGCTGAGCGTCACGTTCAGGTTGCAAGTATGGTTCTGGCCAAAGCGCGTCGACAAGTTGAGCAGGGCAGGGATGTTGTAATCCTGCTGGACTCAATTACCAGGCTTGCTCGTGCACACAACACTGTTGTACCTCACTCAGGTAAAATTCTTACTGGTGGTGTTGACTCCAATGCTCTGCAGAAGCCAAAAAGATTTTTTGGTGCAGCGCGTAATATTGAGGATGGCGGCTCACTTACAATTATTGCAACAGCACTGATTGAGACCGGTTCACGTATGGACGAGGTTATCTTTGAAGAGTTCAAGGGAACCGGTAATATGGAACTAGTACTGGATCGTAAAATTGCTGAAAAACGAGTTTATCCTGCTATCGATATTTTCAAGTCAGGAACCAGAAAAGAAGAATTGCTGATAGATCCAAAGGATTTGACCAAAATCTGGGTTTTACGCAAATATCTGGCCGATTACAGCCCAATTGAGGCTATGGAGTTCCTGATCGACAAAATGGGCAAGACAAAATCGAATAAACAGTTCCTGGCTGCAATGAACACCTAGGCACAAAAAGTTTGCCAGAATCAGGTTTAGAGACTATCTAATAGGCGGTCACTGAATCATTAACATCACAGGAAAGTGTTGAGACAATGAAAAAAGACATTCATCCAGACTATGTAGAGTGCAAAATCTCTTGTCTTTGTGGCAACGAGATTGAGACTCACGCTACACAGTCAACAATAAACGTGGAGATTTGCTCCAATTGTCATCCGTTCTACACCGGTCAACAGAAGATTGTTGATACTGCCGGTCGTGTTGAACGCTTTATGAATCGCTATAAAGGTGTTTACGGAGAAGACAAAAAGAATTAGCGTGCTTCCAACGGCATAAGCTGTTGATGCGCGCATCTGATAGTTAAGAGGGTGTCGCAAAAACGACACCCTCTTTTTTGTTACCCACTGGAGAAATAATGTTCAGCAATCAGGAAACCGAAAAGGATCCACAAGAACTCGATTTGGCCGTCGGCGGCCAGGCTGTTATTGAAGGCGTAATGATGCGTTCACCAACTGCTCTGGCAACTGCTGTGCGTACACCAGATGGTAGAATTGTTGTTCGCAAAAAAGCTTTTAAATCTATTTTCAAAAAACTGCCGTGGTTGAATATTCCAGTTTTGCGCGGGGGAATTCATCTGATTGAATCGCTGTCGCTGGGAATTGGTGCGCTGATGTTTTCTGCCGATCAGGCAGTTGAAGAAGACAAGCCAATTGACGACAGTAAAAAGTCGCTTGGTGAGACTGCTTCAATGTACGGAACTATCGTTCTGGCTTTTGCGCTGAGTCTGCTTCTGTTTGGATATTTGCCATTGAAGTTGACTGAGTGGACTGGAGTTGAGAGTAGGGGCTGGTTCAATATAGTCGATGGTGGAATTCGTATCGTGATTTTTGTCATCTACCTGAAATTGATTTCCATGATGAAAGATATGTCCAGAGTATTTGAGTATCATGGTGCAGAACATATGTCGATTCATGCTTTTGAAAAAGGCTGTAAACTCACAGTTGAAGAGACCAGACCTTTCCCGCAATTACACCCCAGATGTGGAACCAGTTTTCTGTTTTTTGTAATGTTGATTGCAATGCTGGTATTCACAGTTTTCTTTGAACGTCCACATAACATTCAGGACTATTTACTGCGTATGTCGGTTGTGCCGTTGATTGGTGGTCTGGCATATGAATCAATAAAGCTCAGTGGCAAGTTCAAGAACAGCCCAATAATCAAACCGTTGATTTTCCCGGGACTGATGCTGCAAAAAATTACAACAAGTAAACCAGACGACGAGCAGCTGGAAGTTGGATTGGCAGCATTAAGAGCAGTTTTAACTCCAGAAGCTGACGGCTTTGAAGAGAAAACGTATTACGAATTGCAGGACGAGTCATGAAAGATATTATAGAGGCATTAAGAGGCCAATTCAGCAATATCGAAAGTGAGCTGAGTGAACCGGACTTGATGAAGGACATGAAAAAGTATCTGGAAGTTACTCGTGAACATGCCCGTTTGCGCAAAATTCTAGACATCGGTGACAGGTACCTGTCATTGCAGACAGACATTACCGACAACAAGGAAATGGCTCAAGACAGCGACCCTGAAATTGCAGAAATGGCAAGTGAAGAGCTACCTGAATTGGAAGCTGCTTTTGAGACAGCCAGCAGTGATCTTGAAGTTGCACTGTTACCACATGATCCTAATGATGATCGCGATGTAATCCTGGAAGTTCGTGCAGGAACCGGTGGCGATGAAGCTGCTCTGTTTGCAGAAGAAGTTTCCAGAATGTATGTCCGCTATGCTGAGAAAAAAGGGTGGAAGACTGAACTGATTGATGCAACTCCAGGAACAGCTGGTGGCATGAAAGAAATTACCTACGCAATCAAGGGCGAAGGCGCTTTTGGTATTTTGCGATGGGAAAGTGGCGGTCACAGAGTTCAGCGAGTTCCTGAAACTGAAAGTCAGGGCAGGATTCACACATCGTTGATTACCGTTGCTGTTCTGCCTGAAGCTGAAGATGTTGATCTGGATATTAAAGAAGCTGATCTTAGAATTGATGTGTACAGAGCCAGCGGTCCTGGTGGGCAGTCGGTTAACACAACAGACTCTGCAGTTAGAATTACTCACGAACCAACCGGTGTTACTGTTCAATGTCAGGACGAAAAGTCCCAGCACAAGAACAAGGCCAAGGCAATGATGGTTCTGCGTTCTCGTATTCTGGAAATTTTGATTCAGGAGCAGGATGCTGAACGTGCTGCTGAAAGAAAATCGATGGTCGGTTCTGGCGACAGAAGCGGTAAAATCAGAACTTATAATTTCCCGCAATCAAGACTTACAGATCACAGAATTGGTCTGACAATTCACAGTCTCGATGCGGTGATGCAAGGGGAACTGGATCCAGTTGTGGATGCCATTCTTGCACATAGAAGAGAAGAAGCACTAAACGAGAACCGCAACGAAAGTTGACCTGATGGCAGGGCTGAAATCAGTAAGAGAACTGATAAATGTTACTGCAGAATGGTTTGAAGAAAAAGGCGTCGACGCTCCCCGCGTATGCGCTGAACGGTTGCTTTCTGAATGTATCGGACTTTCCCGGCTTGAACTCTACATTAATTCCGACAGACTGATTTCCACCCAGGAACTGGATAGTTTTCGTGGACTTGTCCGCAGGCGAGCTGCTGGAGAACCGTTGCAACATCTGCTTGGTGAGACAGAGTTCTATTCAAAGCCTTTCAAAGTTCAGCCTAATGTCCTTATACCTCGACCGGAAACTGAACTCCTGGTTGAAGAGTGCATCAAATGTCTGACAGATTCCAACTCAAGCATCGTTGCCCCTAAGGCAGTTGAACTTGGTGTTGGCAGTGGAATAATTTCAGTTTCAATTGCTGCCGAAATTCCCAGGCTGGAAGTCCACGGAACCGATATTTCTGAAGACGCAATCAAACTGTCAGAAGTTAACGCCAGGCTTAATGGAGTCTCGGGAAGGGTCAGCTTTCACCTTGGTGATTTATTTGAACCACTTCCGGACAGGCTGCTTGGAAATATCGATCTGTTAGTCAGTAATCCACCGTATATTAAAAGTGATGAGATAGAGGAGCTGGCCACAGAAGTTGCCGTCCATGACCCACATCTGGCGCTTGATGGCGGAAAAGATGGCCTAGATTTTTATCATAAGATTGCCATCGGAGCAAAAAAGTGGTTGAATGACCATGGTAAGCTGATACTTGAAATTGGCAGCGAGCAGGGCAATGATGTCTGCAAAATTCTGGAAGCATCCGGGTTCAGGAACACTTCTGTGAAAAAAGACTACAATGGGATGGATCGCATTGTAATTGCAGATATCGAAAAGGAGAATTGTAATGGATAAGTTTATTATTGAAGGCCCGGTCAGACTTGAAGGAACTGTCAGTGCAAGTGGTGCGAAAAATGCAGTCTTGCCGTTGATGGCAGCATCGTTGCTGACCAGTGGGGTGTCAAAAATCAGTAATGTACCAGGCTTGCGCGACGTGAGAACATTTATGCAGCTGCTTGATATGCTCGGTGCAAAATGTGAACTGGTTGACGATTTATTGACTATAGATACAACAAGACTCCACTCAATAGTTGCTCCTTATGACCATGTAAAAAAGATGCGTGCAAGTGTGTATGTTTTGGGGCCATTGCTGGCTTTCAAAGGTGAATCGCTTGTGTCACTGCCCGGCGGTTGCGCCTGGGGACCAAGGCCTGTGAATCTGCATATTGAGGGAATGAAAGCTATCGGTGCTGAAGTCGATGTAACGGAAGGTTATATCCACGCAACTTCCAGAGGTAAAAGACTCTCTGGTGGTAGCTACAGGTTCGAACCCAGCTCTGTTGGAGCTACTTGTAATGTGATGATGTCTGCAGTGCTTGCCGATGGCGTTACTGAACTGCAAAACTGTGCCATCGAGCCAGAAGTTACTCAGCTTGTGGAGGCATTGATTCATGCCGGTGCAAAAATTGAAGGCGCGGGAACAACTACTCTGAAAATTGAGGGCGTTGAATCGCTGAATCCAATTAATCAACGTGTAATTCCAGACAGGATTGAAGCCGGCACATTTTTAACTGCTGCAGCAATGACAAAAGGTGATGTGACTGTTGAAAATTGTTGCCCGGATCACATGACTGCACTGCTCGATATTTTGAAATCAATGGGTTGCGATATTGAAATCACAGAAGATTCAGTTCGATGCTCAATCACCGGCAGACCAACACCGGTTGAAGTTGTGACTCATCCATATCCAGGGTTTGCAACAGATATGCAGGCTCAGGTGATGGCAGTGGCATCGGTAGCCGATGGTACTTCTCATATTACCGAAACAATTTATCCTGACCGATTCACTCACGCTGCTGAGCTTTGCAGGCTTGGTGCCGAGATTAGAATTGATGGCGCTGTTGCAACCATCGATGGTGTTGATGTACTGAACGGTGCGCCAGTGATGGCAACTGACTTGAGAGCATCCGCGGCAATGGTTCTGGCAGGATTTACTGCCA
>JAAESD010000620.1 GCA_024229695.1 bacterium | reverse complement strand
GTTTGGAACCCCAAGTCGCATTTCGAATGCTCTAGAATCCCAAACCTGGTTATAAACTAAGTATAAACATGAGGCAACTATAAGTGACCCCATAATCCAATCAGTCCAAGGAATACTAACTCTCGACGATTTTTTCAACGCTGGATAACTTACAAAGGCTAAAAAGCCAGCAAAAGAGACATGAACTCTCTTAACTACATCAGCATTCATCCATGGCGTTATCTCGAGAACAAGCGGCGATGACACATAGAGTTGGAATAGTGACCATGCCATAGCAACATAGATTAATATGTCACGAATCAATAAATTTGCTGGATGTCTGTTTCCAGTTTCTAAATCTGCTTCCATAAGATTATTGTATAAAAAAAAAGGATGGCATCGCCATCCTTTTTTAATAACTTTTATCTTACCACTTCATCAATCCAGCTTCTTTGTAGTACCTTGCTGCACCGTCATGCAGTGGAGCCGACAAACCATCAGAAATCATTTCTGCTTTCTTCAAGTTAGCAAATGCAGGGTGAAGTTTTTTAAAGCTGTCAAAGTTCTCAAAAACACCCTTAACGATGCTATGGATTACATGCTCAGATGTAGCAGTCGAAGAAACAACTGTTGCACCAACTCCAAAAGTTACAGTATCGTCTGGGTTCCCATTGTACATGCCGCCTGGAATAGTGGCAGTTCGATAGAAGTCATTGTTAGCGACTAGGCCGTCAACGGCAGCTCCAGTGACATTTACTAAGACACTGTCACAAGAAGTTGTTGCCTCTTTAATTGATCCTGATGGATGTCCAACAGTGAAGACCATTGCATCAATTTTATTGTCACATAGTGCTTTTGACTGCTCAGAAGATTTAAGTTCTGATGCTAGCGCAAATGTTGACTTATCCCAACCAAGGGCTTCCATAAGAACTTCCATAGTTCCTCTCTGACCTGAACCTGGATTACCTATGTTCACTCTCTTGCCTATAAGGTCTTCAAGATTACGGATACCAGAGTCAGCTCTAGCTACGACAGTGAAGGGCTCTGGGTGAACAGAAAACACTGCTCTTAAACCTGTAAAAGCACCTGCATCAGCAAACTTACTTGTTCCGTTGTAAGCGTGATACTGCCAGTCTGACTGAGCAACGCCCAGATCTAACTCGCCTGCTCGAATAGTATTAATGTTATACACAGAACCACCTGTTGACTCAACTGTACAGCGAACAAAGTGTTTTGCCTTGTCCTTATTAACTAACCTACAAATTGATCCGCCAGTTGGGTAGTAGACTCCTGTCACTCCTCCAGTAC
>JAAESD010000619.1 GCA_024229695.1 bacterium | reverse complement strand
TCGATGGCAAGCAAGCAAGAAAGTTTCAGCTATAGGCTCTGGAAATATGATGGAGCCCCTGGCGAGTTGATCCCTCTGCTGCAATCGGCACAGGATCACTTTGGGTATATCCCCCGCAGAGCAATCAGTTATATAGCAAGTGTTACAGGTAGCCCGGAATCTGAAATCTTTGGCGTAATTACTTTTTATAGCCAATTCAGGTTAAAGCCATTGGGCAAATATGTGACTCGCGTTTGTACTGGTACAGCATGCCATGTTTCGGGCGCAAAAATGATTACAGAGACAATTCAGGATACTCTGGACGTAGAAGTTAATGAAACTACTGATGATGGATTATTCACTCTTGAAACTGTCGCCTGTATTGGGTGCTGCTCACTGGCACCTGTTGTTGTTATCGGTGATGAGACGCATGGTTCTCTGACTCCTTCATCAACAAAAAAAGTACTTAGAAAACTCAAACGAAGCATCAAAAACCAGAATCCTGGAGCAGATAAATGAAAAAAATGATAGTAGGCATGGGAAGATGCGGCTGGGCTGATGGAGCTCAACCTGTTTATGACAAACTGCAGGAGCTTGTTGAAGCAAATCCTGAGGCATCGATTTTATCTGGCACTGGTTGTATCGGAATGTGCTTCCGTGAACCACTTGTGGAAGTTCAAGATGGTGACAGTAGAGTGATTTATGGAAATGTCACTGCAAAATCAGTAGAAGCGATTTTTGAGAGCCACATTATTGGCGGCACCAGAGTTGAAGACGAAAACCTTGTTTACCTGGTTGAAGGTGATGGATCTACTGGCGGTAACGATGCCAACTACCTGGACTTACAGGACAGAATTGTATTGCGCAACTGTGGATTGATTGATCC
>JAAESD010000618.1 GCA_024229695.1 bacterium | reverse complement strand
TGCTGCAACCGAATCAACGACCACAATATCAACACTCCCTGACCTGACAAGCATGTCAGTAATTTCTAAAGCCTGCTCACCAGTGTCAGGCTGAGAAATTAGAAGATCATCAGTATTAACACCTAGTTTCCTTGCATAAGATGGATCTAAAGCATGTTCTGCATCAATAAATGCCGCTGTTCCACCCAGTTTTTGCATTTCTGCAATAACATGCAATGTCATTGTTGTTTTTCCAGATGACTCAGGACCGTAAATTTCTATGACTCGGCCTTTAGGAAGGCCGCCAATTCCGAGCGCTATATCAAGACTCAAACTTCCAGTTGATACAGCTTCAATATCAGTTCTGGCCTCCTCTTCACCAAGAAACATAACTGAACCCTTGCCAAACTGTTTTTCAATTTGTCCAAGGGCAACTTTTAGTGCTTGTTTTTTCTGTTCATCCACTCCGATCTCCCGCGTAAAATGATAATAAATTTATATGCATTAATTATAATGGCTTTCAATCAACAAGATACAGAATGTATGGCTCTT
>JAAESD010000617.1 GCA_024229695.1 bacterium | reverse complement strand
CTGATGCTAATTCTATCCGCCTGTGGTGGATCAGATACTGCAACAGAGGAAGTTGCTGAAGTCGTAGTTGAGGAAGAGTCATTAGATTCACCTGCTACAACTGCAGCACCTGCAGCGGAACCAGATGGATTAAAAGTTGGTATCGTTCTTGGCGCATTAGGTGACCTTTCCTTCATGGACTCTGCTAAAAGAGGCTACGACAAAGCTGTAGCTGACCTTGGCATTCAAGGAGACTATGTAGAAACAGAACCTAGCGAAAGAGCGGCTGCTATCCAAAACTTTCTAGCTGATGGAAAAGAAATGATCATTACGGTCGGTTTCTCAGAAGCAGAAATTACAAAAGAAGCAGCATTAGCTAACCCAGACGTACAATTTGCAATTGTTGATATGGTTATTACAGCAGACAATGGTGATTTATTGCCAAACGTCTCAAACCTTATTTTCAAAGAGCATGAGGGTTCTTTTGAAGTTGGATATATTGCTGGAAAACTTTCCAAAACTGGCCATGTAGCATTCATGGGTGGAATGGACGTTCCAATAATTAGAAAATTTCAAACAGGTTGGGAAGAGGGTGCAAGATATGCAAACCCTGACATTAAACTTTGTGACGGTTATGCCGGTAGCTGGGGAGATCCTGCTAAAGGTAAAGAAATCGCATTAAGTTGTTTTGAGCAAGGTGCAGATATTATATTTGCAGCTGGTGGCTCAACTGGTAACGGAGCATATGAAGCAGCAGCGGAAACAGGTAATTTCGCAGTTGGTGTTGACTCCAACCAGGACTTTATGCAACCTGGAACTATGATCACATCCATGATGAAAAACGTAGACTTTGCAGTTTACTCTGCAATCAAGGACAGAAGTGACGCCGGAATGGTAATTAGCACAATTGCTTCTTACGGTTCAGCAGAAAACGGTGTTGGTCCAACATGGTTAGTTGATGGAAGTTCATTATTTGCTGACGAAGG
>JAAESD010000616.1 GCA_024229695.1 bacterium | reverse complement strand
CGGCTATGAAGTTGGATTCAGGCTGCGACAATCTCATCGTAACTCAGCCTTGTCAATTGCCATGAATATTGGAAAACCCGGTAAATATTCTGACGAAAATGACGGTGATCCATTTGATGTTTCAGCATCGATATTCAGATATAGTGCGGATTACACCTGGTACATGCCTGCTAAACGCAATGCAGTGCAGTTCTTTTTAACAGCTGGTGGGTCGCTGAATCACAATGTTTATAAAGATGAATACATCACCGATGGTGAGTTTTTTGAGCAAGGGGTCAATGCAATTGGAGCAAATCTGGGATTAGGCGCAAAAAAGGGCGAATTTGAATTCACCCTTTCTTACCACGTTAACCGCTTTGACACCATACAGATATGGGACGGAGTCGAGAACTATAATTGGGACTATGTTACCGCTCGAGTCGGTATTATCCTGCCCAATTACTAGAACAAGGCAATAGGTTGACCTGGCTGCCCCGGAGCACCAAGAGTTGGTGTATAAGAGGTAGATGCTACTGACCAAGGTCCTTGTCTGGCTTCACTATCTACACCTGCAACTCTGATAGCGTGTGCCACGTCGTAATTTGCAGAAAGCGTGTAACTTTCTGATGTAGTTGTGTCGATATTTACCCAGAGTCCGCCATCAACTTGGTGCTGGACAACATAATGCGCGACTGCTGATCCGGTTGTTGGTGCGGTCCAGGTAAAATTAACGTCTTCCTGAGCCATAGCTACACCACCGAAAGCAGCAAGTGCAATCGCGGTGATTAACAGTGTCTTTAGCAATTTCATAGTTTTGTCTTTCCTCCATGTGTGGTATTGCAAATTGCACGTTTGTGCAATGCCTATATAATACACTTGCAACCATTGTGCCATTTGCGGATATTCCTTTTTCGTGCCATAATTATGTTTAATAATGTTTGAATTTTAACACCCAACCGGAGGCAGATGATGAATAGTGAAGTCTTGAAACTTTGGCCAGAACTGGAATGGATTGATAACAAAGAACTTCGCGAGCAAACAGCCGCGACATGGGAGTTGGCACTTGAGAAAAGTCCGCTGACAGCTGAAGATTTAAATACAATTCCATTTACTTTGCTGGTTCCTGACTTGAAGGTCAGTTTCATGGCCCACAAAAGGTGCGTAGTGCATATCGCAAGAGATTGCGCAAATAAAATGAATGAATTTTTTACCGACGATTTGCCTGTAGATATGGATATTACAATTGCTGGTGCAATCCTGGCCGATGTTGGTAAATTGCTTGAATATGATATCGACGAAAATGGTAATTCATGTAAAAGCGATACAGGTAAGTATTTGCGCCATCCATTTACCGGAGTAAGTCTTGCCATGAGCTGCGGTGTTCCTGATGCAGTATGTCACATAATTTCAGCTCATGCCGGTGAAGGGGATATGGTTACCCGTTCTCCAGAGGCATATGTTGTACATCACGCTGATTTCATGACATTCTTGCCATTCAAGCATCAATTCAAATAGCGGTGAGATAAGTGATGCTTAAAAAACTTGGTTTGATGATTGGGCTCTTGATCTTAATCGGATGTACCGCTGAGCCTCAAAAACCAAATATTGTTTTTGTTGTACTGGATACCGTTCGTAGTGATGCGGTAGGGGTTAACACTCCTGCACTGAACAGGCTGGCTGAAAAGTCAGCCTTGTTCAATAATGCGTTCAGTGCTGCTCCGTGGACAGTGCCAAGTCATGGATCAATGTTCACCGGCATGCTTCCCTCAAATCATGGTTGTACTTTTGCTCACCCAAAATTGTCACCACTGAAAACAACAATTGCATCACTATTATCAGAAAATGATTATAAAACTGTAGCATTTTACAGTAACCCCTGGCTGAGTGACAGAGCTACCGGTCTGCTCAACGGTTTTTCAGAAAAACATGAATCACCTATTGGCGGGCTTGGTAAGATGACAAGCAAAAACAACGACCAGGGTGGCAGAGAAACAATGTCCAATATTTCCAGTTGGCTGAATTCAAACAATGAAGAGCCGTATTTTTTGTTTGTTAATTTTCTGGAAGCACACTTGCCGTTTGATCCACCAGCAGACTACAGAAAAAAACTCCTCTCAGATTTGCCAGGCGACGATGTTGTTTCCATCGGTTGGGGACATGAATTCAATGCCGGACTGCATGATTCTGATGAAGTTGACTGGTCGCGAATTAACAGGCTTTACAAAGGCGATGTTAACCACGCCGACAGACTACTTGCTGCACTACTGAAAGATCTTGGTGATCTTGAAAATACGATAGTGATTGTCACATCGGATCACGGCGAAAATATTGGCGATCACGATTTGATGGAGCACCAGTTTTCTGTTGATGAAACTCTGATTTCCGTGCCGCTGGTTTTGTATGCCCCGGATTATTTGGGAGCAGGTACTTATGATCAACCGGTTATGACCACAGATATTTTTGCAACAGTTCTGGAGCTTGCCGGAGTGGAATCCAATCAACTTGCACACAGCAAAAGTTTATTGCACCCCGAGGAAAACAGTTTCACCAGACCACTGGTTGCAGAGTACGCCGGCCCAAGTCCAGGCTTGCAAGATCTGATTATCGACATGAACCCTGATCGTGAAACAGAAGATTTATTTAAGTACAGGAGAACTGTAAGGTCAGGAAATTTGCGACTTACAGTAGCCGGCGAAACAGTGAAGTTGCACAATATGGACATCGATCCAGAGCAAAAAACAGATATAGCAGAAGGCAACGAATCAACGGTTGAACTGCTAATTGAAATGTTGGCTAATCCTGCTGATAGCAAGTGGTTAGAATATGATGCCGATGTGGAGCTGGACCCTGAAACCAAGAGACAGCTTGAGTCGTTGGGGTATGTCAGGTAGATTGACTATTGACAGATTCCAAATCAATACTATTTAAAGGTAGTGAACCTGAAATAAAAACACTCAAACTTGGAGCTTTGAAAATGGCAGACAACAATGACAAGGTTGGAAGCAATATCGACGGAAAATATTTTGTAGATACAACATGCATTGATTGTGATTTATGTAGACAAACTGCACCAGACAATTTCGAAACCAATGAAGATGAAGGTTACAGCTACGTATACAAGCAACCAGAGAATGCTGAAGAGGTAGATCTCTGTACTGAGGCACTTGAAGAATGCCCCGTTGAAGCAATTGGCGACGACGGTTAAAAAATATCGGCCGGGTGCATTCCTGTTGGAACTTCTACCGCTCGGCCGAGTTGAATTGCTCCTGATCATAAAGTTGAATACACCCCCTGAGAGGAACAAAATGAATAAATTGATTAAAGCAGGTTTTTTGTTGGTGCTGATTTGTGTAGCAAGCACAATTCCGGTCGATGCAACTGCCCAACTTGTTAACCCCAGTTTCAGTTATGCCGATGTTGCCGAACTGGTAATGCCTGGTGTTGTAAATATCTCATCCGACAAAAAAATTGATATGCGTCAGGCGCATCCAATGTTTGATGACCCAATGTTCCGCCGATTTTTTGGAGACCCTGACGAAGGTACTGAGCGTGTAGAAAAATCGCTGGGTTCTGGCGTGGTAATCAGCAGCGACGGTTACATCCTTACCAGTACTCATGTTATTGAAGGGGCCACAAAGGTTCGTGTTTCATTCAGCGACGAAGTTGAATACGAAGCAGAAATTATCGGCCAGGATAAGAAAACTGATGTTGCCCTAATCAAGATCGATAGAGAAGGACTTGAGTTTATTGAGCTAGGCGATTCATCCGTATTGCGAATTGGCGACCAGGTGATGGCAGTTGGCAACCCGTTTGGTATCGGTCAGACAATAACTGTTGGTATAGTAAGCGCATTGGGTAGATCAATTGGCTTGATCGATTATGAAGAATTTATTCAGACCGATGCTTCAATCAATCCTGGAAATTCCGGTGGTGCGCTTGTTGATATGGATGGCAAGCTCGTTGGAATTAATACTGCGATGTTAAGCAGAAGCGGCGGTTCGCAGGGTGTTGGATTTGCGATTCCTGTAAATATGGCCAGCAAAATAATGGGTATGTTAAAAGCAGATGGAAAAGTTACTCGTGCGTGGCTTGGCGTTGTTCCACAGAAAATCAGTTCAGCACTTGCCGATGCGCTTGGAATGGGAAAACCTAGAGGAGTATTGTTGTCATCGGTTACTGAAGACACGCCAGCTTCAAAGGCCGGTCTCAAAGAGGGTGACATTATTCTTTCTGCCGACGGCAAGAAGATGAATGAAGTATCAACCCTGCGCAATTACATCAGTCTTTGCGGTGTTGGACATAAAGCAAAACTGATTATTTTACGCGACAATAAAGAGAAAAACATAACAGTTAAACTTGGTGAGTTCCCTGACAACCTTGCTGAATTGGAAGTCGAGGAAGAAGAAAAGACATCGGATAAAATTGAGGGCGTTACGGTAAAAGTTCTGAATGATTCTTATCGTCAGCAATTGAATCTTGAAGACGATGTCAAAGGTCTGGTAGTAGTTGAAGTTGACCAGAGCAGTAACGCAGCTCACGAAGGCTTGCGTAAAGGTGACATCATAACTGAAGTGAATCAGACTGTTGTTACTAGTTTGAAATCGTTCAAAAAAGCAATTGGTGACAACAAAAAACCGATATTGCTGAGAATGTTGCGCAATGGCAGAAACTCATTCATGGCCATTCCGCGGTAGGTTTATCGGATCAATTTGTACCCTGTCCCATGCACAGTAATTATATGCTTTGGATGGGCAGGGTCTTCTTCAATCATCTTCCGCAGAGACAAAATAAAATTATCTACAGTTCTTGTTGATGGATATGCGTCGTATCCCCAAATCCTGTCCAGAATAGTTCGACGGGGAACCGGCTCGCCATTTTTCTCGGCAAGCAGGCGCAAAATCATTGCTTCTTTTTCCTTCAAGACAACCGTGCCATCCGGAGTTCCGGCTTCAAGGTTTATCAAGTCCACGCGTGCCCTGCCAATAACCAGTGTTGTGGGAGCAGTGTCTTCTCTACGCCATTCTTCTCGCCTGAAAATACCTTTAATCCTTGCCAGTAATTCACGCAGATTGAAAGGCTTGGTAATATAATCGTCGCCACCTTCTTCCAGACCACGAATCCTGTCTTCATCGCGACCGCGTGCAGTCAAAAATAGCACAGGAACTTTGTCGCCTTCTTCACGAATTTTTTTACAAAACTCAAAACCGTCCATACCCGGCAACATTACATCAAGCAGAATAAGATCAATGCCACCACGACGCCAGAACGCCAGTCCATCTTCAGCAGTTTCAGCATGGACAGGTTCGTAACCGTCGAGCTCCAGATTCATGACCAGGCCATCAGCCAGATGTGCATCGTCTTCAACTATCAGAATTCTTTTCTTCATTTCTTATCCTCTGTTGCTGGCAAATCAAGTGTGAACGTTGAGCCGTCTCCAGGGTTGCTTGTCAGTGATATTGTTCCACCCAGTGATTCGACTGCTCGTTTTACAAGATACAGTCCAAGCCCCGATCCTGCAGGAGCATTTTTGTTGTCTACACGCTGAAAACTCTCAAAAATTCGCTTGTGATGTTTCTTGTCGATACCAAAGCCGTTGTCCGCTACTGAAATTAAAAGTCTGCCCGTATTTTTTCGCATCGTCACAGAAATTTCAGCAGAGTCACTGTTGTAGATAACAGCATTTCGCAACAGGTTACGCAGCGATATTTCCAGGTCGGACTTATCGCCAGTAATATAGCAGCTGTCTTGTAAATTCAATCTGATCAGAGCATTGTTTTCAGTAGTAAATCGAGAAATATCTTCAACAATCAACTCGATTTCATTTTTAGCATCAAACGTTTCAATTTCACCACTGCCGATATTTTCTTCGCTGCTGACGCTCAACACCTGTTCAATAATATTTTCAAGTCGATCCACATCTTCAACCATACTGCCGTAAATTCGGTCTCTCTGTGAACTGTCCAGCTCTGGTCGCTGCAAAGTCTCGGTATAAAGTCGCAGGCAGGCCAGTGGAGTTTTCAACTCATGAGTTGCACCGGCAAGAAACAGTTCACGAGCCCTTTTGAAATCTCTTTCGCGTCTTGCTGCCAGAGTCAAAATCGATGTCCCGGCAAGAAGCAGCAAAATGAAAAAAGCACCTTCGGTCACGAACATCCGCTGTTTGCGTTCGGACGCTTCATGTATTGCCTGATGAATTTCCGGGTCGACAACAATTGTTAATCCGGCATCGGTCATTTTCAATTGCAGATGAGGGAAGTGCTGCTCGAGCATCGGTTGATATGCATCAATGCTTAGAGATGATGTTTCGAACATGTAATAAGCAGTGGCTATGTCAGTCTGATGTCGTTGGAACTGGAGCTTTTCAAAATTTTCGCCTTCATGCACCAGAAAATACACCCACCAAAAACCGATCAGCAGGATTAGTGCCACAAGAATACTGTAAATAAGTCCCAGCCGATTCCGCAAATCTGCCTCCATGTTTCACTGAAGTATAATTGCCACCTCTAACGTCAGACAAAAAGAAAATTATGTCAACCGTTGGACACAATGTGCCTCAAAAGTGTCAACCGCAGGATAGCACAAGTTACTACAGAACGAATATGAACCCCACAGCGATGGTATCGGAATTGCGATTACAAAAATGTTGCACAGGAGGTGTGGCGTTCTTGAACAGGAGGTTGCCAGATGAAGAGAAATGAGCTGCAGAGGATTGCGGAAACTCTGGATGCATTGGGTGTGGAAGAAATTGAAGATCGATTGGAAATCAGCCCTATTCTGCCGGGTGATGGTGGCGATAGTGCAGACACCGATGTCTGTGATTGTTGCTACAGGTGCAGCAAGCCAATCGAATGGCCGGACATTATCAAATGGTAGCGATATTTTGGGGCGGCAGATGATGTCGCCCCTTTTTAACTGGGGGAAATATGAATGGTAATGAAAACTGGAGGCTTTGGAATCTGCAGGCCCTGATACCAGATGCAACAGAAGCCACACTAAAAAATATTGAAGCAAAAAGAGATGCTCTGGCATTGGACGGAAATCATTTTGTCTCATCTGAAGGCATAATCAGAATTATGCACGAAGCAAAACAGTTTGTTTCAAAGCATCCTTGGCTTGCAACCGGAATCACCGTCACAATGCATATCGGACCTTACGCATTTGTGCCCGGGTTGCACATGTTGCTTGGGGCAAAGCCGGTCGTTCTGTCAAACAGGCAGGCAAAAAATGAAATCGAATCTGGAATAAAGACATTGCGATCGCTACCTGGCCTTGATGGCGACATGCAGTGGATTACCACTGATGAAAAAAACTTCACTATGAAAATTGCGCGCCAGCTTAAACGCAATAATCCGGTGATAGTTTACCTGGACGGCAACAGCGGCGCTGGTGGCATAACAGAAACTCGCGAAACTGGTGTGTCTCTGGAGTTGCCAGGCAGAACTATTAGAGTAAGGGATGGTATTGCACGTCTGGCAGTGCGTATGGAGCTGCCGATTCACGGAGTGGTTGCCCGTTGGCGCGAGGATAATTCTATCGAGTGGAGTATCGGTTTCAGCCAGAAATGGGGCAAGGATACAGATCCGGAAACTGTAGCAAGAACGATTTACGGCTGGGGGTTCAATGAAGCAATAAAAACTCCGGAGCAGTGGACACTGCCAGCAATCATCAATCACTCCAGCGAATGTTTTCGTTCAGAAAAACTGATTGAAGACATCGGCCTGGAACAAAAGTATCAACTATTTCAACAGCTTCTCAAAAACAGCAAAACAAAAGTACTGCTCAAGCCTGGGGTAAAGTTGTGGGGATCTGGCATTCTGGCAGATTTGTCGAGACAGAAATTCTATTCAGCAGAAGGTCTTAGTGACGCTGCTCTGAATTTATTAAAAGTCCCGGGCGGAGTGTCAGTCAGTTCATTGTATGACCTGTTTGGTTCAAAATGGATATCGTTTCACGGAGCCAGACTTTATATGCTTGGCCTGCTGGAGTGTACTTAGGTGCAGGTTTCAGAACAGCATGGAGGCAGGTGGATTCTCAAACATAATGGCCACTGTTATCTGGTGCCTGCTGATCTTGGGAGGAAAATCAGATCAGGACAGTGTCCAGCTGAACTAAGCGATGTAATGGAATCCGCGGGGGTTAGAACATCCAGAGCAGTGAGGTTGAAAGTACAACTGCTTTCACCAGTACTTGTGCGGTCAATTTCTGAAAAACTGTTATGTCTGGTGTCCAACTACCGGCTCGTCTTGCAGTTGATAGTTTCAATTGCTTTGCTGATGCTACCTTTTGCACCGACAACAAAATCAATCACACCAATGCCGTTTCTGCTATTCCTGTTC
The DNA here is from genome assembly GCA_024229695.1 of bacterium. Taxonomy (GTDB): domain Bacteria; phylum Krumholzibacteriota; class Krumholzibacteriia; order LZORAL124-64-63; family LZORAL124-64-63; genus JABIBH01. The sequence continues at coordinate 4,150 of JAAESD010000616.1, read as the reverse complement.
TCTGCATTCTGGCACGAACTTGGTCACGCAACAGCTCTTGTTTATCATGGTAGAAGCCCTGGTGCTATCGGTGCAGGTGTACTGTTGATTTTCCCAGTTCTCTGGTGCGATGTGACTGCAACAGCTTTATTATCGCGCAGTCAGCGGGTCAGAGTTGATCTTTGTGGAATGATTTTCCAGCTTTCTATCGCCGCACTTTTCCATCTGCTGGCAATGATTTCCCAGGCCCCGGAATTTGAGACTGCATCCAGACTTTGCATAATGGCTGTACTCTGGAACCTGATTCCGTTCTTAAGAACTGACAGTTACTGGTTAATCTGTGATCTGCTGAAACTCGACTCATTGAATAAACTTCCAGAAAATGCAACTGTATCAATTCGTTGGGTTGTGTATACTTATCGCATCGGAAAAGTTCTGTTCCTTCTCACTGTTTTTGGTGGTGTGATCTGGAAGACTATTCAATTTATGAGGTGAGAGATGTATCAGTTGGTTGTTTACATACCAGAACAAAACATTGAACAAGTCAAAGAAGCGCTTTTTGCTGCAGGTGCAGGTAAATATGACGACTATGATTCTGTTTGCTGGCAGGTAAAAGGCGTTGGTCAATTCAAGCCACTTGAAACAAGCAACCCGCATGTAGGGGAGCATGGTGTATTGGAAAAAGTGCCTGAATATCGAGTAGAAATGATTTGTGACGATGACAAAATTGCCGCAGTTATTGAGGCGTTGATTGATGCCCATCCATACGAAGTTCCAGCCTACAGTTACTGGCAGATAAACTCACCTTTGCCAAACCGGCGATGATGTTGTTTAATAGCCAGAGAACGGACTCGAACATCGGGAGATAATAATGTCGATTTTAAAAGTCGCACGAATGGGACACCCTGTTTTGCGCCAGCAGTGTGAAAAGATAAACCCGGATGAAATTACTGAGCTTGCAGTTCAGCAATTAATTCGCAACATGCTGGAAACAATGATTGAATACAACGGGGTTGGTCTTGCTGCACCACAGGTTCACAACCCGGTACAGCTTGCTCTTGTTGGTGGAGAAACAGACGAAGAGGGCAAACAGGTCTTGAGGGTTGTTATCAATCCTGAGATTACAGTGATTGGCGATGAAAAATTTGGAATGTATGAAGGATGTCTGAGCGTTCCCGGACTTCGTGGCTATGTTGAGCGCCCATCGCATATAAAAATTTCTGCTTATGATGAAAAGGGTGAAAAGTACGAGCTGGAGCTGGAAGGTTTTCCTGCAGTAGTGATGCAACACGAGTGTGATCACTTGCAAGGTAAGCTCTATATAGATCGTATAACCGATACAACAAAACTCGCTTTCGAAGATGAGGCAGCAAGATTTCTACCTGTTGACCTGACTACCGAAGATGAAGAAGGAGCTTCAGATTGAATAACGCACTTACCGTTTTTGTAACGGCATTCAATAATCGCGATTACGAAACAGCATACAACCTGGCAGTAGCACAACACCAGCAGAGTACAGGCAAAGACTCTTTGTTCTGGGACGGAATATGTGAGATGTGTTCCGGCTATATTGCAATCAGCAAAGCAGATCTGGAAACTGCTGAACCACTACTGGTTTCTTCAATGGGAAAGCTGCGTAACTTCGGGTTCAAGTATGGCGATTTTGAGATTACAAGTGCGTTGGCAGGAATGCGCAGGGGATACGATGAACTGCGTCGTGTTGCTGAAAATGAAGGAATAGTTTTTGACGTAACCTTGCTTCCGAAATTAAAACTTTCATCTTCACAAGCCGAGTAGTTGCGGCTTTAAAATTTTGTATGTATCCTGTCCCAAGGTTAATTTTAACCCCCTAACGGAGACGGGAATGACATTGAGGTCACTCGGGCAACAAGCATCTGCATCTAGTATCGGTAATATCAATTGCCAGCAAAATTCAATTCCCTGTAATAAGGATTGTCCATCGGGGTTGTTTGAGCTGGTCAAGCAAAGTTCAGTACGCGGGATTTTGCATAGCCACTCCAATATGTCGGGTGGACCGCATTCCCTTAGTAGATTAGCAGAGACAGCTTCCCTTATAGGCCTGGAATATCTTGGTGTTACTGACAGGTTTATGACTTCCAAGCAAATAATTTCCCAATCTGCAGAAATCCTTCAACTCAATCAAAACTCCGATTTCAAACTACTTCACGGTATTGAGATTGAAGCTGACAAAGATGGCAATCTCCCGCTTTCTGATGAAATTATGTCACTGTGTGATTTTGTGGTTGTCACTCTGAAGGAAAACCATTTTCAATCCAAAGCAGCAATGACAGACAGAGCCATCCGCGCAGCAATGAACCCGTTTACATCGATATTGTCACACCCGATTGGTGATTTTATGACTATGGGTGAAAACAGCTGGATAGATATGGAGCTGGTGTTGATGGCAGCAGCACAAGCCGGAGTTGCAATAGAGGTTGATGCCAACCCATCACACGCAAATCTGGACTGGCACAACTGCATGTTGGCTCAACAATTTGGTGTAAAACTGGTGATTTCCAGTGACGTACATCGTGCTGCCAGACTTGTTGATTACAGACACGGTGCTGAAATGATCAGATCTGCCGGCGTTTGTTGTCGACAGATCCTGAACAGCTGGGGTGCTGAAGAAGTAAAAGCATTTTTTGGAAGCTACTCAGCAACCAATTCATCAACCAGTGCTTGAATATCGTCTTCACTAACTTTCATGTAACATTGCTTGTCGGGGAAGGTAAGAACTACTGGCCCCTGGTCACAAGGACCGATGCAGCTGCTTGAATAGACTCCAACATCCATCACAAATCTGTTAGCAAGTTCCTCTTTTAATTTAAGGTACAAATCAAAGCCACCATTGTTGGCGCAACACGGCTTTGGCGCACCTTCAGGTCTTTTGTTGGTACAGACAAATACTGCACGACGAATTGGATAAGGCTGTTTTATCATTGCGAACTCCCGTTCTTACTGTACAGTGAAAATTATTAACCAACACATTAAACAAGGAGAATAGAATGTCCGCACTAAAAAACTTCAGTCTGGTTTTATTGACCCTGATTTTGGCAATGCCGTTGATTGCACAAGACATGATGCCGGATGTGTCACTTGGACCTGAGCACCACAAACAGCTTGAACGTACTGGAACCTGGGATGTTCAAAGCAAGATGTGGATGGCCCCCGGTATGGAGCCAATGGAAGCTACTGGCGTGTCTGTTTGTGAAGCAGTTATGGGTGGCCGATATGTAATTGATCGTTATACATCGAATTTTATGGGTATGGTTTATGAGGGTCTTGGTATGAATGGTTATGACAAGAGAACCAGTCGCTACTGGTCAACATGGAGCGACAACATGAATTTCGATATTGGAATCTTGTGGGGAACGGTTGATGAATCAGGAAAAGTTTATACTTATCACGGCGAAGTTCACGATGAAAAAGTAAAAAGTGTTATTACTGAAAATGACGATGGAACTGTTCTGTTTGAAATGTTCATGATCAGCGAAGACGGAACTGAAAACAAAACTATGGAAATGTTTTATACCCGTAGAAAGTAAACACGGGATGACATAACGAATACTTTGACGATCCTGATGGCGACATGCTGCTGTCAGGATCAGTCTGTTTCAGCGATTGAGTGTTGGCACAACCTATGCGAAACCTGATTTGGTGGCAATCAGGTTGTCGACTGGTGTCGATGCGGGTGGCTGAGCCAGAATCCCGAACAGATTCCAAAGCAATTTCGCTGGGGGATGCGGACGGAGCCGGCTGGCGCGATTGCTGGGTTTGCTCGACGGCCTGATGTCACTATGAATGAAACTATTTTTAGAGACGTATTGTTAACCTGAAGTTATTATCGTGAAACAAAAGGGGAATAACTTGAAAACTGTTGCGCTGTTATTACTACTATGTTTACCGCTGTTTGCTCAAGACGGTTCCGGCACTGAGGAAGATCCATTTCTGCTGGATCTGGACTCACTTATTGAAGCTGGGTTTGTTGTTACAGTTTCACCAATGGATACTGTTATTTATGAACCGTCGCCTGTGGACACATTCCGCATTACAGCCAAATCCATAAGAGTTAGTGAGGTTGTCAAACGCATAGGCCAGCAGATGCGCAAGGACCGGATTCAGCGTGGCGCTATGACATACACTGAAAATG
>JAAESD010000615.1 GCA_024229695.1 bacterium | reverse complement strand
GGGCTATGCCATGCCTTTTGTAGGAAAAAATGCAACGATTGATCTCCAAGAATACATCTACAGATGGGGAAGTTGAATGCCAAAAAAAATCAACAGAGTAATAAAGATTACTCTGTTGATCGTGGTTATTAATCCTTTCTTAGAAAGGATTAAGTCAGCTGTTTAGAACATGAATGTTGTTCTTAGAACACCACCAAGCTGGCTGAAGGTTTTGTTGTTATTAGCACCATGGGAAGTAAGTTCTCCCAGTGGGCGGCTCAGGTAGTAAATAGCAGGTGTGACAACAATGTTGTCTGTAACCTGGAACTTGTACCACCATTCCCAAACGTAGTTGCCGTCGTGAGGGGTGTCGCTGCCCTTGATATCAGTAGCAAAAGTTGGTTCTCCGAAGGCCATACCGCCGGAATTACCTTCAACAAACAGATCAGACCATTCAAGGCCAACCATCCAAGATTGGGAAGTGGTTACTGTTCCGTCTACAACTTTGCTCTGATGAGCATAGTTGTAAGCGTTTAGACCCCAGCCTGCGCTGATGGAAGGAATCCAACCAGATTCTTCTGGCTGCCAGTAAGCAGCTAAACTCCATGCATTGACAGAGCT
>JAAESD010000614.1 GCA_024229695.1 bacterium | reverse complement strand
CCGCGCCTTGTGCGCGGTCGTTGTTGTTGTCGTCTTCCCTCATCGTCATACAAGTATTGTACCTGAAAAATCCCCTTTTGTATCGGGCATAATGGTGCCCGGTTGCTGATTGGGTCGCGGATACTTGCGGGTTGCATGCTTCCGGCCCATTCGGTTAGTTGTGGGTTGCAAGCGTAACACTTGCATGCCGCATACAACTCACAAACAGTTGATTGCATGCCGCATATAACTCACAATACTCACGGGTTGACATCCAGGGATTGCGCCTGTACTATATCACCACATTCGAGCCTCCACCATTTCCCACATTGATAGCACCACGATAGCAACGTAAGGTACTAAATACAATTCCATCATATCCCCCTAAGCCGCTTCTGCCCATTCTACATTACGGGACAACACCTTAAAGCGGAGGACATGTCGATAGTCCGTAGCATAGTGGTTGGTAAAGGGTAAATCCCAGGATTCCAGATTGCTTGTGTTGGCCGTCCAGTTTACATTTACTCTACCCTCTTTGGTTACACTCATCACAATGCCCAGGATCCTTCCTGTGTAATCTTCTTTGAATGTATCCAACTCAATCCTCTCTATTGAGACAAGATCTCCTGGCAAGATTTCTGCAACGATTTTCTGTCGCTTTTTCTGTGCCTTTTTCTGAACGGTTTTATTGAGCGGATAAGTTCGCTGACTTTTTGGTGTAACCTTCTGAGACTTTTTCTGCCTCGCTTGGTCGCGGAGTTCTCGCGGTCCAATATTTTGTGCAGTGGTTTTCTGTGAAGATTTCTTTGTTGTGTTCGCGGACTTTTTCTTGCCGCCCCATGCGGTCCAACAAGCATTGGCGCAAACGACGTTGCCGCTCTTTGCTGTAAACTTCTTGGCCTTGCAGTGCTTGCATGTCTTTACAAACTTTTCTGCTGCTTCTTGTGCTTTGATTGTCTTGACTAGTCCGGTGTTGGTTGTGAAGATTTGTGCTGTTATCTCACGCCAAGACTTCTGACGATTTACGAAGCAGAGCTTTATTCCAACCTTGCCGACAACTTTGTTGGTTTTGCTGTCGATGCCTGAATCAATGACCACGCGCACAAACTTTGCTGTGGGATGCTTCCGGCTATAAATGATGGTTGTGCCTTTGGCGTTCTTCTTGTGTGGGAAGAAACCTTCGGACTTCAACATTGCTTTTCTTTGTACTACACCCATCTTGTCTCCAATGACGAAAGGACTTTTATGTTGCTGCCTACTTCCCACGCTCCTGTGGGTCGTGGTTCCCAATGTTTGGGCGTTGTTGT
>JAAESD010000613.1 GCA_024229695.1 bacterium | reverse complement strand
TTGTAACACTTGGCGTACAATCTCAGCCTGGATATAACCAGAAGCCCAGTTCGCACGACACATCGTGATATCTCCACCACCAGCTGCTTCTTCTTCGTCTGAACCATAAACACCGTCTTCGATGTCGTCATAGGTTAGGACAAAGTCAGGACCAAAGTATATTGCTCCCAAAGCCGCCATTGTTCCATCGTCAATCATTGATTGGATGGCGTAATTGAATGGTTCTACCAGTTCGCTTCCCTTAGGGAAGATAAATGCTAGAGGGTCTGCTGCAAGAACGTCGTCAAGCAGATCAACAGCATCTGGGTTTTCACCTTGATAGCCATTTCCTGCTGCGTCATCCATAATTACGGCACAAACATCTCCGGAAATTAGAGCTTGAACAGCAAATCCGAATTGTTCGAAAGCTGTCACTCGTGATTCGCCGACAGTGTCCACAGCTACGTCGTAGTTGGTGGTACCAGTTTGTGAACCGACATTACAGTCTGCAGATGCAAGAGCGTCTACAGAAGTTATTGTGGCATCGCCTTTTGCGACAAGGATTTTTTGATCAACGCTGAGGTAGCTGATTGAGTAATCAACTATTTCGGCGCGTTCAGCTGTGACAGAAATTCCGTCAGCAGCCATATCAAATTGACCTTCGGAAACAGCAATGATCATGCCGTCCCATGCAAATTCTTGATAATCGGGCGCACAGTTAATGCGTGCACAGATTTCGTCGATGGCATCGTAATCCCAGCCACCTGCTTCACCTGTTGCCGCGTCAATATAGTTGAACGGCAAGTAGGCATTTTCAATAGCGACAGTTACTGTTTGACCGCCAAGATCAGGGGCGTCGTCTCCGCCTCCGTCACTTGAAGCAGCGGTTGTTGCTGGAGCACTAGCAGAAGAACTGCTAGAAGCGTCATCGCTGTCACTTCCACAAGCAGAAGCAATTAGGGTAAAACCTAGTAGCGCTGCGAGTAGAAACATTATTCGTTTACTCATTGATCCCCTCCGGATCTTCGTAGATGACCTTAGGTATTAAACGATTTGTTTAAGAAGTCATTGATGTGTTGAATTTTACCGGCAGCAGCAACAGGTACCAATATTTCATTTCTGACTGTTACACAAATGAAACTTTGTTTATTTTGGTTTTTTTCTGGTTTTTGTGTGAAAACGTTAGAAGGGCGGGGCTTTTAAGCCCCGCCCTTCCTATTAACAATCGTTCTGACTAATTAACCAGCAGCTGCAATCCATTCAGCTACGGTGTCAGCGTTGTCGGCCATCCAGCCAGCGGCAAGCTCTTGCACGTGTGCTTCAGAGCCATCACCATTGGTTTGATCAACCTGAAGTATTGAAATATCCAAGATAGATGGACGTAT
>JAAESD010000612.1 GCA_024229695.1 bacterium | reverse complement strand
TCTGGCGAAACTTATGTTGTCCCCTACGAAGGAAATCTTGAAGCGAAAAGTCTCACTGCCGGTGAGATGCCAGTTCAGTTTGAAGATGAAGTTGTGCTTTACGAAATTGAAGAGAACAAAGCAGTTTCCGTCTTGAGCTTTGGACCTCACAGTAAATCAGAAGCTGAGTACATCAAAAAAGAACCGGCATACGCTAACCTCTCAGAACTTGGACTTGGCGTGCTTGGTGATTTTGGGTTGCAGCCAACTGGTTCAGTGTTGCTGGATGAAAAACTGGGAGTTCACATTGCGTTTGGCAGAAGCGACCACTTTGGTGGCTCTGTTGGTCCTGGTGATTTCTCCAGTTCCGAAGCGGTAATTCACATCGACAGAGTTTATATTCCTGAAATGCAATCAAAGATTGTGTTGTCGTCACTGACTTTCCACAGCGCAGATGGTGATCGTGAAATTATGAATAACTTTGCATGGACTGGTGTTTTCTAGTGGATTATATCGGACGAATATTCCGACCACCAAGCGAAGCTGAAAGCATGCTTCTGCAAGTTACTGTTGGATGCAGTCATAACAAATGCACCTACTGTGCAATGTATTCCGATGGGGATCAGAAGTTCAGAGTAAAGCCCTGGGAAACTGTAAAAGCTGATATCGATGAGATTGCAAATTCCAACTACAACCCACGACGAATATTCCTGTGCGATGGTGATGCGCTGATTCTTTCAACAGATAAACTGTGCAAAATTCTGGAAGAAATTCGCACCTGCATTCCGTCAGTTCGAAGAGTCGGAGTTTATGGAGATGCGCGATCAGTGTTGAAAAAATCTGTCGCAGATTTAACAAGACTGAAAGAGCTTGGTCTCGGTATTGTTTACCACGGTGTTGAAAGCGGTAGCGACCAGGTGTTGGAAAATATCTGTAAAGGTTCAAATGCAGAACAAGCCGTTGAGACTGCACATCGGTTAAAAGAAGCTGGGATCAGACATTCAGTAATTGTGATGCTTGGTGTTGGCGGAACAGAGTTATCTGAAATCCATGCAGCTGAAACTGCGAAGATTCTGACTGCAATGGACCCTCCTTTTGTTGGCGCGCTTACTACAACTGTTGTTCCAGGGACTCCCATGAACGATGCCCAACTATCGGGTGAATTCACACTCCCGGATCCATGGCAAATGCTTGATGAGTTGCGAACAATTGTCGACAAATCTGAAATGACCCGATGCGCATTTCACTCCAACCATGCAAGCAACTATTTACCACTGCGTTTGAACCTGCCAACTGACAGGGAAAAAGGGTTGAAACTGATAGATGAAATATTGAGCCAGAGAGACCCATCGATGCTGAAAGATGAACGATTACGGGGACTATAAATAACAGTTACCCATGCCAATACTTGACAGAACTGCATTTTCAGTTCATCAATGTAGCTAACAATATCCAATGGCTGCAGCGAAAGATTTTGCCATGAGTGACAACAAAAGAAAACTCCGAGTTCTACTAGTTGATGATGAAGAAGATCTGGTCACATTCCTGGCCAAGAGGCTCTTCAAACGAGGCTACCATGTTGTAACAACAACTACTGGTCCGGAGGCTTTGGCAATTGCCACCAGAGAATCTTTTGATGTCGCTATTGTCGATTTAAAAATGCCACATATGGATGGCGTTGAGGTGATTGAAAAACTTAACGTCCTACAACCATTCCTTGAATCGATTATGTTCACAGGCCACGGCAATACAGAAACAGCCCTTGAGGCAGGTAAACTGGATGTATTCAAATATCTAACCAAGCCATGTGATTTTGAGGTTATTCTAGAGGCTATTGAAAGTGCCGGAAGACAGCGCAGGAGTAAACTCAGAGAACAATTCCAGAAAAAACTGCAAGACGTAATGGAGCACGCCTCCACCCCACGCGATATTTTAGAAGCTAGCAACAAGCTGCGCGAAGAATATGAACAGGACTAACAGCAAACTGAAAGCCCATCTCCAGGATCTGGATGCTACTCTTGGTAAACTCCGCAATACAGGCCAATCTAATGAGTTGATTCTGGAAGCACTGGAAATTTCTGCCAACTGCCAGCAGATGTCAGCTGAAACAGAGAGCCAGCTTGCGGACACACGCGCCAGGCTTGAGCACTTCATTGAATTTGCACCGTTGAGTATTTATATCAAGGACGAACATCTTAGCTATCAGTTAATGAACAATACCGGTCTGGAGACTCTTGGGAAAAGTGAACAGGATGTTATTGGCAAAACTGATTTCGAGCTATTCCCTGCTCCGGTTGCAAGACGGATTAATAAACGAGAAAAACAGGTATTAGAAACTGGCAGAACTATTCAGTTTGATGGGGTACTGCCTCTTGATAATGATGACCGATATTACTTCAGTGCAACCCTGTTTCCTATTGATCGCGATGATAAAATAATCGGCCTGATTGGGCTTGTGGAAGACCATACCGAATTACACACAAGTGAACGCGCACTGTCTCAACAAAAAGAAGAATTGTCTGAAGCTCGTAGTTTTCTGCGCGGGGTTTTGGAAAACAGCCAGGATATAATATTCCTGACCAAACCGACCGGTAAAATTATTTCAATCAACAACGGTGCAGTTGCCTCGCTTGGTTACACCAACACTGAAGCAACTGAAAAATATGCAAAAGACCTTGCTGTTGATTCTCAACAGATGACTGAGCTTTTCAATGAGGCATTTCGCAATGGTCACTCGAACTGCTTTGAAATTAAATTACGCAGGCGCGATGGTAACGAAGTAATTGGCAGTCTTTCATTGACTACAATCACTGATCAGTTCGGGCATATTGTTGAAGTTGCTGGAATTTGTCGCGATATAACAAATCGATTAAAACTTCAGGAAGACCTGATTCAAACTGAAAGACTTGCTGCAATCGGTAAAATGGCAGCCGGCGTTGCACATGAAATAAATAATCCGCTGGCAATTATTGAAATGATATCGGGAGTTATAGACGAGACTCTTGTCGATGCTGAAATTGACAACGATTCACGATCAGAACTCAGAGAAGCAGTTGACAGTCTGTTGTTACAAACAAGAAGATGCGCATCAATCACTCACAGTTTGCTTGGGTTTTCCAGAAAATCAAAAGGCGCTAAAATATTAGTTAAAGTTACGGATATTCTGGATGAGCTGGTTGCTCTTATGAGACCGGAATTGCGTCGGATTGACGTGACAATATCAAAAGATTTTACGAAAAACCTGCCACTTATTGAAACCGATGTAACTCTGCTTGAGCAAGTCCTGGTCAACCTGGTTCGCAATGCTCTGGACGCAATTGAAGAAAGAGCTCCTGATTCTCCTTATCTGGGAATAACGGCAGAACTCTGCGAAGACCCTGACGAAGGAGCCCGCATTGCAATCACAATCAGTGATAACGGAATTGGTATTGAAGAAGATAATTTGAATCAGATTTTTGACTTGTTCTACACTAGCAAACCACCAGGCAAAGGTACTGGGCTGGGTCTGTCCATTGTACACAATATTTTAAATAAACTTGGTGGCGATATCAGTGTGGAAAGTGAATTGGGCGTTGGGACATCGTTTACATTAATGCTCCCTATTCACAGCTAGGAAGCTGATGTAGGCATCCCCATCCAAGGCCAGATCCAACGAACAAAAACCATCAGAACCAGAAGCAAAATAACCGATGCGGGAATACCTGCCTTGAAAAACTCACCTGCTGAAAACTGGCTACTTTCATAGGCAATCGCATTTGGTGCTGCACCAATCAGGAACAGGAACGGCATACCTGCAACCACCAGAGATGAAAACAGAACCAGCTCCGGCGACACATTCAGGTACTCTGCAATCACCAATCCCACCGGCAACAATATTGCAACTGCAGCAACATTCATCACCAGGTTTGTCATGATCAGCATCAGCAGTGCGAGTCCCATTACAAACCAGAACCACGGTGCATTTTGAATTACACCAAGCCATTGAACTGCCAGCCATCGTGCCGCACCAGTTTCCCAGAGACAAAAACCAAGACTCATTGCACCACCAAAGAGAAGCACAATATTCCAGGGAATTTCTTCAAGATCATCGACACGAAGAATACGCAGAATAAAGAACATCAGCGTACCAACAAGTATTATCGCACTTCGCGAAATATGTTGTAACTCCGGTATAAATGCTTGAAGTGTAAGCATTGCCAGACAGCTTGTTACAATAAACAGAGTTGCGAGTTCTTTCATTTTGATTCGACCAATTTTACCTGACAATGTTTTTGCCCGATCGCGCAGTCCGGGAACTGTTTTTTGCTCTGGAGGATACTTCACTAGCATGTAAAGCCAGATAAGTAGAACCATCGACCAGCCAACCGGGAACATGTATTTGGACAATTCAAAGAAAGAAACATTACGTCCCACAATATCGGAATAATAACCAAGGGCAACAGCACCACGCGCAGCGCCAAGCAAGGTTACTATACTGCCTGCACCGGCAGAAAATGCCATACCAATAAACAGGCCTTTGCCAAAATTACTTGGCCTGAAATCTGAAGCATACATTCCATAAATTGTAAAAAGTACCGGGAATAT
>JAAESD010000611.1 GCA_024229695.1 bacterium | reverse complement strand
GCGAATTTGATTACTCTATCAACGAAAATGTGGTTAGCCATTTCCGGGTCGGCAGCATACGGAAGCTGAATCAACATCGCGAAGAACAGAAGTGCAATTCCTGAAACTACTTTTCTTGCAGCACTGATATCTACAGGTTTTCTTGAAATTATCACTGCGCAAACTATGGTCAGAATCAGACCCAACACAAATTCAATACGAATTGTTTCAAAAATGGCTCGTCGTGCGCCCCATTGCATATATCGTGCAACTACAAAAGTCAGGAATATCCCAAAAATCAATTTGTTGGGCTCTTGATTACGCCACATTTATCAGTCCTGCATCTTTTTGACTACGTCATCCAGGAAAGGAATGAATGCTTTTGCTGCTTTGCCATTTCCGATTGCAGAAGGGTGACTGTCCTTGCCACCGCCGGTTGGATATGCTGACCAGTTTGTTTTGCCATCGTTGGTCAAGATGTTGTAGTAATCAAAAACAACTACATTTGGAAGTTCATAATTGGCAAGCCAGTTATCTACAAGCCAGTTGTTGAAGTCTCTGGCGTAATCTGCCTGGGTTGGTTTCTTATCAAACAGTGCTTTTATTTTATCCCAACCAGACAGCTTTTTCTCTGCTCTGGGTGGTGCAGTAAAAGCTATAAACAATACTTCAGGATTATCTTTGAAATGCGGAAGCAATGAATTATACGCGGCCATGGCGTTGGCAATGGTCCACTCTGGCATCGATGGATCACCTGGCTCAGTGCCGATATCCGTGAAATCATTGTTAGGATAACAGGATTTGAAAGCGACGATTTGGTTTTTACGACCATCGTCGTAAAAAGTGTCCTGCTTGTCACAAGTAAGAACCAGATTCATCTGAGTTGAAAACTTGGAAAACCAGTCAGAAATGTCAGTGTCCTGTCCAAGTTTTGATTCATATGAAGCTTCATGAACTTCGTAGCCTGCAGTTGTGAGCGAAGAGCGTAAACCACCACCGTTAGGATGTGAATCATAGATACAACGCTCACCAGAGCCGCTGGCTCCACCAATT
>JAAESD010000610.1 GCA_024229695.1 bacterium | reverse complement strand
TTGCAGCTTCAATTGCAATTGGCGTTATGATTGGTTCTTTTAATTTCAACAGTGCTACTGAACCTGGCATTGATGACCTGATTACAGGGTCGTCATTTTCAAATGATGATCCCTGGTCACTTGATACCGCAGTTGTTTCTCTGCTTGATGAAGAGGTGAATTAATATGAAATTGGCGCTCTTACTTTTATTGATGTTGTCAATTGGTTTTAATATCGGGTTTATTATGAAATCGGACCAGCCAAATGAGATTGAACTATCCTGTGACACTCCAGGGAATGCAAATTTCTGCAAGGAAGATATGAATTCGATGTGTAGCGACATGATGCCCAAGATGCGTGGTGGCCGTAAAAAAGTCATGCAGGCAAGAATGGCTCTCCGTGAAGCAATAAGAAATCCTGAACTTACTGAAGAACAATTACTGGAAAGAGTCAGCCAGGTTGCAATTGCCCAAGGACAGCTTGATTCGCTTGCAGCAACATCACTGTTTGAAATTCTGAAAGCTGCCAATCCTGAAGAAAGAGAAGAAATTTTGCGATGCCTGCCATTTGGCTCTCAATCCCGTCATAGAGGCCCTAAACACAGGAGATAAGTTTCTAATTGTATCAATAGCGAAACAATAGATAATGAAAGTCGTAGTTATTGAAAGTGAATGTCGTTACTTTTTTTTAACGAATGAGAATGAAAATGAAGTACAAAGTTCACAAGCTGGAAATTGATATGTACAAAGACCAGGATAAGCTGGAGCAGTTTCTGAATAATTTGGAAGGTGAAGTAATCTCGATATTACCTAATGTAGCCAAAACTACCCTGTTTCAGTTATATGGTATTACAAAGAAAATTGATTTTGTCTATATTGTTGAGAAAAAGTAAATCGACTAACCATTGTTGAATAAAAATAGCCCTCCGCAAAACGGAGGGCTTAACTTTTACCAGTTATGCTTTTGCAGCACTCAACATTTCTGAAATCTTGCTCATTCGAAGTTCGTAATCAGTTGCAAATTTGATTACGTCTCTGGCAATTGATTTTGGGTCAAGTTGTGCATCTTCATATACACCGGCAATTGAACCGCCACTGCGCCACTGATCATCACGGTCGCTACACATTGCATATTCACTGCATAATGGGTTGAAATTCCAGTCATTCATCAAACGACGGGAACGGTTTGTAACAACTGTGCTGTTCATTCTGTCAGCAGCAGTGATGACCTTGTCTTGATATGATTTATCCTGCAGCGCAAATAATTGCGGACTTGGCACTGCAACAATTTTTACATTAACTCCTGCAGCATCAATCTCATTGATTGCATGAATCAGATTGTAAGTACTTAGTGTACCTTGAACAAAAAGGCATCCTTGTTGTGGCATGTCTGATTTATAATCGCGCAGGATGTAAGCACCTTTGGCAGCTTCCAGATGTGAGGCCATTCCCAGAGCTTTACGGTCAGGAATTTCAACACCAGGGCGGGTGAGATGGATAGCAACGATAGGCCGATCGGTTTTTAAAGCAGCAGCCAAAAGAACTGGTACTTCATTATATTCCCAGGGATGGATGTTGATAACATGTCCTTCCGGGAACATTTGAGTTACACCTGGTGAGTAGATACCAAAGTGGGTTCTGGAATCTTCACCGGTTTCAGGGCCACTGTGGCCTGCAACCCAGATTGTCTTACCAAGCTTCAGTTCGCAGTCCTGAGCCA
>JAAESD010000609.1 GCA_024229695.1 bacterium | reverse complement strand
TAATCTTGAAGCTGGCATATATTACGATGCAACTCTTCATTCGCTATTCCTGGGTTTTGTATTTTCAATGATTTTTGGCCATGCACCAATAATTTTTCCCGCCATCCTAAAAACACCGATGCCGTACAATCACTACATGTACGTGCCACTGGTTTTATTACACACTGGCGTTGCGTTTAGAGTGCTTGGCGGTTTTTCAGGTTATATTGAGATGAGACAACACGCTGCAATATTGAACGCAACTGCTATTGGAGTTTTCTTTCTGGTAGTAATTTTGACTGTGATTAACGCCAGAAAAAAACAACCTCAGTAGACCAGTTCATGGTACAATGAGCGCACACCTTTGAGAAAGAAGATGCCATGTTGCGCAATATACTCCTGATTTTAGTCCTCCCCGTTATTGTTCTAGCTGGTACCGGAGTTCACACAACCTATCTCTGGCATATGCATCAACCAATTTACTGGCCAGATGAAAGTGGATGGAATCCTGGTCGATACGAAACTGCCTATGAAACTATAACCACAGGCCACTCTCAAAATAATGTGTCGGATATTTTTAATAGCGATGATCGTGTTGGTGACTATCAGCATTATCCCAAAGATGCTATTTCATCCATTTCCGATCTGCCTGAAGCTGGAGCACAACTCTCTTTTGCAGGAGCTCTGATTGAGAATATCAACTCTCTTAGCGCTGCTGGATGGAATGGTAACAGGTATTCCTGGGACTGGTACTCCCACACTCGTACTGCCCGGTCATGGACTAACAGTGCCGGCAAACCAAGACTTGAACCTGTTGTTGTGGGATTTCATCATGCAATAGGTCCGTTGATGGATGAAAATGCTTTTCGCAAAGAACTGGCTTGTGCCATTGCAATCTACGATGACGCCTGGGGCCCTGGAACAATTTCCGAAGGGTTCTTCCCTGCTGAAATGTGCTTCAGTGAAAGACTGATTCCAGCGTTGGTGGACGCAGGCATAGAGTGGACTATTGTTCCTGATCTGCACATCGCGCGAGCTTGTGAAAATTATCCTTACAGCGGTTATGAGGACAACTGCGACCCACCAAATCGGGCTGATCAGATTAACCCGGCTCAAGCTCAATATACAAATCACTTTATCAGTCGTGGTGTAACGTTGAAGGTTCCGTATCCATACGGATTCACTCCGCATCGGGCAGAATATATTGATCCTGAAACCGGTGTTGCTACCAATATGATTGTAGTGCCTGCTGCCAATGCAATGAGTTAGGATGAAGGGTATGGACTTTTTGGAACCGGGCCTATAAATGATATCGCACCTGCAAACAATCCTGATCGGCCGATGCTGACGCTGTTTGCTCACGATGGTGACAACGCCTGGAGCGGTGGCCACAGCTACTACTATGAAAACGTGACACAGTTCAGCCACAACGCTGCCAACGCAGGCTACACACCTACAACTGTTGCAACTTATCTTGAACATCATCCGGTACCTATGGACGACATTGTTCATGTTGAAGATGGTGGTTGGGTAAATGCCGATGGCGATTTTGGTTCGCCGCAGTACATAAACTGGAACTGGCCACCTGTTAATCAAGCGGGACAGTTTGATATTCCAAACGGATGGGCTGAAGATGAACGTAACTGGGCAATCCTGACTGCAACCCAAAACATCGTTGAAACTGCAGAGCAAATTTCAGGTCCTGCCGATCCGGAAAAAATTGTTTACCCACTTTCCGGAGCAAATGACGTGGAACGTGCATGGCACTTCCTGTTGGCTGGCTATGAATCTGGCTACATGTACTACGGCACAAGTCTGGATATGGAAATCAAGGCTACGTTGGCATGCAACAAAGCTATCGATTCCGCTCACCCTGTTGCCTCTTCAGGAACTGACCTGACCAGCCCGACAATCTGGCTGCCTCAAAGACTGCCATGGAATCCGGGCGGCATGGGTGGCGGCTCTCTCTGGGGATATCCCGGCGGTGATGGCCAGCAGATGGACTCCGATTTTCACATCTGGACATACGCTTTTGATCACTCCGGTCTGGAAAGAGTTGAGCTGATGGTCCGTGAAGACATCGATGGAGTTAACGGACCTTCCAATGACAACGAAACATACGCTGGCGGAGCCGATGTTGGGTCATGGTCAAGCATAACAATGAACTTGAGTATTATGCCGATGGATGAGCCCTGGGAAATGGGCGGCGTCGATTTCACCGTCCTGCCTTACACCATTGCCAACAAGTATTGGGTTGAACTGATCGATTATGAAAACATTCTGCTCGATTATTACATCGAGGCTGAAGATGTAAACGGCAACATTAAACGCTCCCCTATCCAGCATGTTTATGTTGGTGAAAACAGCGGTAGCAGCAGTAGTGGTTTTGTTATGGACGGCGAGCAGGACGATGCACCACTTGTTGCATCTGGCGACTATCTGACACTAAGAGTCACACGTGATGAAAATCTGCTTTATGTATCTGTACCAGGTGTTGGCCAGACAAACAACGTGGATCACTTCATTGTCATCACTGATGGCTCTGGAGTTGACAGAGTAGCACCATGGGCAAAAGCTGGCCTTTTCCACGATTGGGACTACTTCCTCGCTGCTGAAAATGACAACTACTGGTGTGGCTGGTTTGACACTTATGAAACTGTTCAAAGTGGTGCTGCATTTGCATCTGCTCATGGAACGGTTCTCGAAGGTGTCCTTGATCTTGAACTGCTTTACGGTGGAAGCGTACCCGAAGAACTGTATATCGCTGCTGCTTCCTACTCCACTGAAGATGGCGGCGATTTAAAGGATCAGGCTCCTGTTGGAAATGGTGACGGCAATGTTTCCATCGATGAGTTTTATCTGCTTACCGATATATCTGGTGTTGATACACCGGTACAGTTCTCAAAGATAAGCCTGCACCCTAATCCATTTAATCCTGAGGTAATAATTAAACTCACTTTGCCTGAAGCATCGGAAATAGAACTTTCAGTTTATGATACTGCTGGCAGACTTGTGCGCACACTTAACCATTATGCGTCAACGCCGGGAACATCGCTTTTACATTGGGACGGCACCGATAACAATGGAGCAAGTTGTCCAAGCGGAGTTTATCTGTTCAAGGCAAACGGGAATCTTGTAACAAGAGGAACACTGGTAAAGTAAATCAGTTGTCCAGTCCAGGAATGACTGACTGAAGTTCTTTTACATACTTTTTAAACTGGGTTCTGCCCGATCTGGTGATTTTTATAATTGTGCACGGTTTCTTGCCTACAAATATTTTCTCGATATCTACAACTCCGCCTTCTTCAAGGCGCGACAAATGAACCGACAAGGTTCCATCGGTCATACTCAAAAGCACACGAAGTTCAGTAAACGGGGTTGCTCCCGATCTGATGAGGTGGGATAAAATCAGCAATCTGGCCCTGCCATGGATCAGCGGCGCAAGTATCGCTGCTTTCCCGCTTTTTTGGGGGTCTTTTTGTTGCACGCTTCGGGGCCTCCTTGCCCGCTCTGCGTAGTGGCGCAGGGAAAGTGCATCATCTTTCCCTGCATCCCGGTTTGCCTTGTGAGCTAACTATTTCAGAAAATCAGTCACTGGTAATTCTCTGAGCTAACTCAAGGTCGGCATCAAATCCATCTGACGCCGACCTGAATCTACCGGTAAGGAATCCATTCCTCATCCTGCTAAGCAGTTGTCCTCCGGCCTTCAACCGATGCTCCGTCTGGACCCGGTAATCTCCAACAAAAACAAACCAATTCGTGTTCGTTGTCCTGACTGCCGACCTGTGAATCATCCTTAATCACTGTCGACCTTTACTTTAATAAACCAAGTACTTTGTTTTTACAAGTAAAAAAACAACAAATATGAAACTTTTTTTTCAGGGCCCTGAAGCATATCTTTTCGATGATAAATTGTTGGGCTACGACACACCCCTTGGAGGATAAAAATGAAAAGCAAAAAACTAATTGAAATGGAAGACAAGTACGGTGCAGACAACTATCACCCACTTGATCTTGTTATCAAAAAAGCAGAAGGCATCTGGGTTCACGACGTTGAAGGCAACAAGTACCTGGACTTCCTGGCTTCTTACAGCGCAGTCAATCAGGGTCACTGTCACCCTCGATTGCTGAAAGTTTTTCGCAAGCAAGCTGCAAAGTGTACTTTGACCAGTCGCGCTTTCCGCAACGACCAGCTTCCTTTTTTCAACAAAGAGATGACCGAGATGACCGGCTACAAGAGGGTTCTACCAATGAACTCTGGCGCCGAAGCTGTTGAGACTGCAATCAAAGCTGCTCGTAAATGGGGCTACCAGGTTAAAGGCATCAAAAAGAACAAAGCTGAAATCATTGTTTGTTCAGACAACTTCCACGGCAGGACAACAACCATCGTTGGCTTCTCAACTGAAGATCAATACAAAGATGGCTTTGGTCCTTTCACACCTGGATTCAAGGTTGTTCCTTTTGGCGATGCAAAAGCTCTTGAAGCTGCCATCAACAAAAACACTTGTGCGTTCATTGTTGAACCTGTTCAAGGTGAAGCTGGAATCAACATCCCACCTCGTGGTTACCTGAAAAAAGTTGAGAAACTTTGCAAGGCCAACAACGTGCTGTTCATCGTCGATGAAATTCAATCAGGCCTTGGCCGTACCGGCAGAATGTTTGCTCACAACTGGGACAATGTTCGCCCAGACGGTTTGATTGTTGGTAAAGCATTGAGCGGTGGCTTCTACCCTGTATCCGCATTCCTTGCCGATGACGAAGTTATGGATGTTTTCAATCCTGGCGACCACGGTTCAACATTTGGTGGCAACCCATTGGGTGCTGCAGTTGCGCGTGAAGCTGTCCAGGTTATCATCGATGAAAAACTTGTCGAAAAAAGTGAAAAACACGGCGAATACTTCATGGAAAAACTGCGCGCTATTAAAGCCAAGAGCATCAAGAAAGTTCGCGGTCGCGGATTGTTCATCGGTGTTGTGCTGGACAGACCAGCTCGCCCTTACTGTGAAGCATTGATGGCTGAAGGCTTGCTCTGTAAAGAGACACATGAAAATGTTATCCGCTTTGCACCACCATTGGTTGTGACAAAGAAAGATCTCAACTGGGCATTGCGCAGAATTGAGAAAGTTTTCAAAAAACTTGGATAATTGTTGATACAAGCGCCCGTTCTTTCAGGATGGGCGCTTTTTGTTGTCATAAAATAAAATCCAAAGTATATTGCTCCTCATGAATACTCTCAAAACAACCTTACTGCCTCTTTCGCTGATGCTGACTGCTTTCGGTCTGGCTCTTTTTGTACCAATCGATAAGTTGCCAATCCCCTCAGTTTTAGCCGAGGCATTTTACATGCTTCAGGACTATGCTCAGGCTCATGTGCTGCTCTGCCTGCTCCCTGCGTTTTTTATAGCTGGCGCAATCAGCACCTTCATCCAAAAAGAAACTGTGATGAAGTATCTGGGCCCAGGTGCAAAAAAGAGCATCTCCTATCTGGTGTCGTCAATCAGTGGTGGAGTTCTGGCTGTCTGTTCATGCACAATTTTGCCAATGTTTTCCGGTATCAGGTCGATGGGTGCAGGCCTAGGTCCAGCGACTACTTTTCTATATGCAGGACCATCGATAAATATTACGGCCATTGTTCTGACAACCCGTGTGCTCGGTTTTGAGATCGGAATAGTCAGAACAATTAGTGCAATTGTTTTCAGTATTGTCATTGGCATAATCATGCAGGCAATTTTCAAGGAAGAGACCAAACCGGCCCCCGCGATGTTTGCAAGCAATCAGCTTGGTGCATCGGATGACAGCGCAGGTCGTGCAGCAAAAATGATTGGAATGATGATTCTGATTCTTATTTTTGCCGGCCTTTCCGCTCCCTGCGATGTAGGCGACACACAACTGCTTCGCACAATGATTTTCATGGCAGGAATCAAGTGGTACCTGACTGTTGGCGCATCGATTGTTTTATTCTGGATGCTGGTCAACTGGATCAAAATCAACTTGAGGCTGCTGATTATATCGATGATTCCAGCTGCTGCTGTCGGCCTGTTTTTTGAAACAAACCCACAGCTTCCATTTACGCTGGCAATTACCGGACTCTCGTTGCTGCTCTGGCGCACAAAAGGAATGGCTGGCCAGTGGCTTGACTCAACCTGGAATTTTGCAAAAGATATTGTACCACTTCTGTTCTGGGGAATCACTGTTGCAGGGTTGCTGCTTGGAAGACCTGGTCACCAGGGATTGATGCCTGAAGGATGGATTGCTGCTGCGGTTGGAAACAACGGGTTCCTATCCACTTTCACAGCATCGGTTGTTGGAGCATTTACCTACTTTTCATCCTGTACCGAGGTCCCAATTCTGCAAGGTCTGCTTGGCAACGGCATGGCCAAAGGTCCAGCGCTGGCACTGTTACTTGCGGGGCCCGCACTCTCACTGCCAAACATGCTGGTAATCCGCAAGGTGCTGGGTAACCAAAAGACTGTGGTTTATGTATCATTGGTCATTTTGATGTCGACAGTTTGCGGACTGCTTTATGGAGCGTTTTTTACTAGTCAGGTGTTGGGGGGATAGGGTTACTTGTTATGGCGTTTATATATCACAACTAAGTGTTTCAAGAGAAACCACCCTAGATTGTAATATTTTTAAATCCTTGAGAGGGAAATCGCCTAGTTTATTGTTAATAAAATCAATTATGCGAGGAATATCTGTATCTGATTTTACAAATATATATTTTATATCAGTAGGAGCTATCTCCAATTTGAATTCCTCAACCACTTGGTCTGCTTCATCCTTCTCTTCACTAAAATTCTCTTCATCGATGATCTTACTCATTATTGGAGCCACATAACGCCATTCATTCTCTTGGTAAAATTCTTTTTCAACTACGTCTCTATGCACAAGCATATTCCCATAAGTCGGTTTTATCAAAGACCATAGTTTAACTGCTTGCATGTCAAACTCTCTTTTTAAGTCCTCATTGTCTTCAATTTCAGTTTTGAAGAAGAATTTCATTAGCTCTTGTAGTTGCCCACTTGGAGGACTATATGCTACAGGGTTTAAATTGTTTTTTGCTCCCCACTTTTTAGATAAGCCAACCCCATATTGACCGTAGAAACCTGTATGTTCAAATATCCTTGATAAAGGGATATCGCAAAAACAAGATATTGGAAATGCCAAATAATTGAGACCACTCAACCCCATCCACCTAACATCCTCTAGGCAATATTTAGGATATATCCCATTGAGTAAAATGAGCTCCAATACATTAATGGTCTTTGTGAAATGAAAAAGATTATCAGATTTGGGTTTCATCAATATTTCCTTGGATTGAACTATAACAACTCTTAGACAATCTTTATAAATCTCCAGCACCACAGTTCCTGCCCATAAAACTCCAATGCTTAACTCTTCAATACTATAGCTTAATACTGTACTATAATCAAATTCCATTTCCGATTTAAACAATAGTCCACACGTGTGGACTAGTTATTTGCTTCATTATTTTGCCAGTATAACTACAGTCACATCATTAAATGATTTTGATG
>JAAESD010000608.1 GCA_024229695.1 bacterium | reverse complement strand
TTTTTGACGAGGACGGCTCAACAATAGTTGATTTTGAAGGGTATATAAACGACGACGATGGTGATGAACTGATTATAACTGCTACAAACAGCGCAAACATCTTTGCTGAGATTGATGTCTTCAATGTAACATTCACAGCTATTGAAAACTGGAATGGAAGCGAAGAGCTTACATTTACAGTCAATGATCAGCAGGGCCGCGCAGTTGCCTCTGATGTGACAACAGTGGTTGTTGATCCAGTAAATGATGCACCAACTATCGATCTGGCTTCATTGTCTGTTTCCTTCACACAAGGCACAACAATCGATGTTGATTTTGCTGAGTATGTTGAAGATATAGACTTGGATGTTTTGACTCTTTCAGCATCGGGTAACGACCATATTACTACCGAAATTAACGAGCTTGTTGTTACATTTGGAACAGCAAACCCTGAATTTACCGGTTTTGAAAATATTGTTTTTACTGTTTTTGATGGTGAATTCGAGGATCAGGAAACAACCACAGTTACAGTCAATGCTCTTGCGAGTGTTCCTGCACCCCCATCCGACCTTGCTCTAACTGTTCTTGGTGCTGACGAAATAAGCCTCTTATGGGTTGACAATTCAATCAATGAGGACGGGTTTAGAATCTATAGAAGCCTTGAAGATGACAATTATTCTTTACTGGCTGAAGTTTCCGCAAACGAAACCAGCTACACAGATAGCGGTCTCACTCAAAACACAACCTATTATTATTATGTAACCGCCTATAACAGCTATGGTGAAAACGATCCTCAGGAAGCTCAAAGCGCAACAACCCTGAATCCGGTTCCGACAATTACTTCCATTGAAGACGTGCCTTCTGATGAAGGTGGATTTGTAACTGTTAATTTCAATCGCAGTGTAATGGATACTGGTGACGGTATAGACGAGAGCTACTCTATAGAAATTTTCACAGACGAATCATGGACAGAAGTTGGCAATGAACCAGCGGTTGGCGATGATACATATAGTGTTATTGTAATGCTTCCGGAAACAGGAACAATCTCTGAACCAATCAGCTTCCAGTTCAGAGTAATGGCTGTTATGGATGAAGGCAGTTACTTGAGTGAAGAGATGTCTGGTTATGCAATCGACAACCTGGCTCCAGCTGTTGACCTTCTAACGGCAGTGTCAACTCAGCAGGGCGTTGTGTTGGAGTGGAGTGCCGTAATTGTTCCCGACCTGCAACACTTTGTTATAACCCGACGTGAATTCGGGGGAGACATGGTTGAGATTGGAACGTCAATGACAGTCTCGTATCTTGACGCTGATCCAGAAGCAACACCAGGTGAGCAGTATTTTTATTCAGTGTACGGAGTCGATATTCATGCAAATGTTGGAGACCCAGCTGAAGAAGCTCAGGTTTCTTTTCCTCAACCAACATTGCTTTCAAACTTCACAGCTGAAGCAACCGGAGCTGGAGTTGAGATAGCCTGGGAATTGTCGGGCATTGACCAGGGCGTCAGCTTTATTGTAAAACGCAGCGACGCTGGCGCAGACAACTATGTCGTAATTGATACGCCTGTTGTTCAGCTGAGCGAGCTGGTCTTTACTGTTTCCGATTCAAGCGTACAACCAGCAGAGAGCTACAGCTACAAAATCGATTTTGAAAACGATACTGGAAGCTGGCTGCTGTTTGAAACTGGCGTGGTTCAAATGCCAGAGATGTCATATGCGCTACACCAGAACAGCCCAAATCCATTCAACCCCCTGACTACAATCAGCTATGATTTAAATAAAGCCTCTGCAGTAAGATTGACTGTATATGACATTGCCGGCAGGGCGGTTCGACACCTGGTTGACAGCCCGGGTGAATCGGCTGGTCGCCACCAAGTGAAATGGTTTGGTTGCGACGATTCCGGCCATCAGGTTACCAGTGGAGTTTATTTCTATGTAATTCAAGCTGGAGAGTTCAAGCAAAGCAAAAGAATGCTTCTGCTTAAATAGCTGTTGATTTTCAAGGAGTCGCCCCGTTTTCATCGGGGCGACGATTACTCAGAATTATTATCCGATGGAGTATAAATTACACGCTCAAGCTCTGCTTTTTGCATGAGGATCTTACTGTTTTGAGCAGTGCGAATATGCCTGTAATTCATCAAGGTTGTTATCTTGTAAGTAATCAGGAGGT
>JAAESD010000607.1 GCA_024229695.1 bacterium | reverse complement strand
AATCACATTTCTTGTTTTTGCTGTAGGTGCGGCAGCCAGTTCTCTTGCTGGTGCTTGGTCTGAAAAAATAGGTAGAACTGCTGTTGCGATCATTGCAATGGTTATTAGCGGTTGTGTTGCACTATTTGTTGGATTTATACCTCTTCAATGGAGCGTATTGATTGTTATTTTCGTGTTGGTTTGGGGTGCGTCGGTTATTGCAGACTCTGCTCAATTTTCAACCGCGATAACGGAGCTCAGCGATCCTGTTTATCGTGGAACAATGCTCACATTTCAAACAGATAATTCCATACCTGGTTTTGCATCGTGGCAGTGGTGATAATGCACGAATTCTTTGCTACCAGCGTAAGGTAAAACATACAGAGGCCAGACTTGGCGGACTTTGGTCTGTTGGCTTTGGTGGACACATTGAACCAATTGACAGAGAAGATCCATTAACTCAAGAGCATGGATTACTGCGTGCATCGGCACTTCGTGAACTGGTTGAAGAAACCGGTCTGACTGTTGGTGGTACTGCCCTGAAACTAAGTGGATTCATAAACTCTGACAGCAACGATGTATCAAGTGTTCACTTTGGTGCAGTCTACACAATTTCTCTCGATGAATTACCAGATAGCGAAGATGAGATACTTTCCACAGTTTCAGAACAAGCTGAACCTCATCAGGCAAAATGGATTTCTGTTGCCGATCTGAAGAATATGACTGGTGAAGGTGCTGCACCTGAAGGCAGTTCATTTGAAGACTGGTCGAACATTGCTATTAATGGGATTTATTAGCAGGCTATTGCTTGAATTGATAGTTTCATCTGTTACATTCGTATAATCGCAGATGTTTAGTTGCGCATGTCGCGTAACATCTGCAAAACATTTCTGACTCTTTCAAGGAGCAACGATCATGGTTAACAAGATCGGACTGGTAGGCGGCGGCCAAATTGGTGGCGTACTACTTTCTGAAATCGTATCACGCGGATTAGCTCGCGAAGTTGGACTAGTCGATATCAAACCACCAGCACTGGCAGAAGGAAAATGCCTGGATATTGCTGAAGGTTCTCCAGTTATCGGCAGAGACTTCAACTATTCAGCATCAAAAGATTTTAGTGCATTGAAAGGCGCTAATTTTGTTATCAACACAGCTGGAGTTCCTCGTACAAAACGACCTGACGGAACAATGCCTACTCGTGAAGAATTGCTGACTATCAACCTGAGCATTACAGATGCAGTTGCAGCAGGAATCAAAAAATACTGTCCAAAAGCAACTGTCATCTCAATTGCCAACCCACTGGACGCAATTGTTTATAGACTTTATCAACAGCTAGGTATCAAGAAAAACAAACTTCTTGGTATGGCTGGTGTTTTGGACTCTGCTCGCTATCGCTACTTCGTAGCTGAAGAAGCTGGAGTTTCAGTTGAAAACGTTGAAGCTATGGTTCTTGGTGGCCATGGTGACACTATGGTTCCAATCCGCTCTGCTTGCCGAGTTGCTGGTATGAGTGTTGAGGATTTTGTCACTAAAGCAAAATTGAAAAAGATTGAAGCTCGCACCCGTAAAGCTGGTGGCGAAGTTGTTGGCTTGCTTGGTAGCGGATCAGCATTTGTCAGCCCTGCATGGTCAGCTCTGGAAATGCTTGAAGCAATCATATATGACAAAAAGAAAATCATTCCTGTCTGTACTTTGCTTGAAGGTGAATACGGCGTAAAAGGTT
>JAAESD010000606.1 GCA_024229695.1 bacterium | reverse complement strand
TGTTCTGATAATCCACTCGTTACACGCAATGATTTTCCTGCGGTAACATCAGTTTTTAATCCCGGTGCTATCAAAATCGATGACAGATATCTGCTGATGCTGCGTGTCCAACTGCGTTCCCGTGAAACCGTTTTATTCATGGCTGAAAGTAGCGACGGTGTTCAGTTTTCTGTCAGTGCTGATTCGGTAAAACTGCATGGCATTGAATCAGTGAACGAGCGCATCTTTCATGTCTACGACCCACGAATTACTAAAATAGATTCCACTTACTATGTGATGTTTGCAATGGATTTGGAAAGCGGTTGTAAACTTGGGCTCGCTGAATCATCTGATATGAAAGAGTTCACTTTTAAAGGTATTGTTTCTGAAGAAGAAAACCGCAACGGCGTTTTGTTTCCTGAACTAATCAACGGCAAATATTTGCGGTTGGATCGCCCCAATAAAAAAGATGTAGGTGATGTCAGAAGTGGTAGCGCAATCTGGCTATCGGAATCTGAAGATCTGTTGAACTGGAAACCTGTTGGTGAAGTTGCAGAAGGTAATTCGCATTACTGGGATGAACTGATTGGCGCAGGACCGCCGCCAGTGAAAACCGACAATGGTTGGTTGCTGGTTTATCACGGCATCGCGCTTCATTATCAACCAATCTATCAGGCCGGTGTAATGCTTCTGGATCTGGATGACCCGACAAAAGTAATCGCGCGGGGGAAGTGTAATATTCTGGAACCGCAGCAGATGGATGAAATGGTTGGCCAGGTTCCCAATGTAGTTTTTCCAAGCGGGATGATTGTTGAAGATCAGAGAGTGATGATTTACTACGGAGCAGCAGATACTTGTGTGTGTATGGCAGAAACTACAATAGAGGAATTAATTGATGCTTGTTTTGCTTAGTCTTTTGCTGATCGCTTCTTCAGCGTGTGCAGAATTTCCGATACCCCAAATTGAGTTTCAACCTCGTGAGTATGTTTGTTACAGAGCAGATGGTTTGCTTCTAGACGGCAAACTTGATGATGCGGCATGGCTCAATGCAGATTGGACTGAAGAATTTGTCGATATAGAAGGTCACCTCAAACCGTTGCCAACTTTCACCACTCGCGTAAAAATGCTCTGGGATGATAATTATTTTTATTTTGCAGCTGAGATGGAAGAGCCTCATATCTGGGCCAAGCTGACTGAACGCGATGCTGTGATTTATCACGATAATGATTTTGAAATTTTTCTGGATCCGGATGGCGATACTCACAATTACTACGAACTTGAAGTCAACGCCATGGGCACAGAGTGGGATCTGTTTCTGGATAAACCATATCGTGATGGTGACGGTGTAGCGCACAATGAGTGGGACATCGATGGGCTGATTACCGCAATCGATATAGATGGAACTTTGAATAATCCCGATGACATTGACAAAGGCTGGACAATCGAGATTGCAATTCCATGGGGTTGTATGCAGGAGCCTCGGCCAATTGTTGGGGAGCAGTGGCGTGTTAATTTTTCGCGCGTTGAATGGGATGTCGATGAGCAATACAACAAGCTCGATAACCCGGAACATAACTGGGTCTGGTCACCTCAAGGTCTGATTGCAATGCACTATCCTGAGATGTGGGGTTTCGTGCAGTTTGCAGACGCTGAGACTGAGTTTGTTTTTAATGATGAAGAGTTGAAAAAGTGGGAGCAGCGGAAACAGTATTACAATTTCAAAAACGGTGGAGAGTTGCCGTCATGGATTAGCAAGGATGGCAGGTCCTGGTCTATACCTTCTCAATCAGCACATGCTTTTTACTATCCCTGGTACGACAATCCGGACTTTGGTGATTCCTATTTCCACTGGTCACACAGAGTGATGGGCGATGTAAAAGTGCCTCACACATATCCAGGTGGCGATGATATCGGAGCAGATTTTTATCCCGAACTTGGTTGCTACAGTTCCCATGATCCTGCCGTGGTTGAAAAACATATGGAGCAGTTGGTTACTGCTGGTGTTGGTACAATCTCTGTTTCATGGTGGGGTGCAGATACATTTGAAGGCAAAGCCGTTCCTCTGATTATGGAAAAGGCTGAAAAGTTTGGGCTTAAAGTCAATTTTCATATCGAACCATTTCCTGGCAGAAGTCCGAAGACAACTTTTGAGCAACTGAAATATATTATTGATAACTACGGAGACCATCCTGCGTTTTACAGATTCAACAACAAGCCGCTGTTCTATGTTTACGATTCCTATTTTATTCCAGCAGAAGAGTGGGCATCGATTTTGCAGCCTGGGGACAAAAGTATCAGAGGTACAAAGTATGACTCGGTGATGATTGGATTGTGGGTTCAGGAAAAAGAGCAGCAGTTTTTTATCGATAGCGGTTTTGACGGTTTTTACAACTACTTCGCAGTTGACGGTTTTACTTTTGGGTCAACCTGGAAGAACTGGCAACAGATGGAAAACTGGGCAGCAGAAAATGGAAAGATATTTATTCCATGTGTTGGGCCAGGATACATCGATACAAAAATCAGGCCGTGGAATGCGGTGAATATCAGAGATCGTGAAAACGGAAAATACTATGACAGAGCTTTTGGTAATGCACTGAAATTGAAACCTGAAATAATTGGAATTACTTCGTTTAATGAATGGCATGAAGGAACGCAGATTGAACCATCGATTGCTAAAGATAGTTATGAAGATTTTGAACCAATGAATCCCGATGCATATTTGCATCGGACCAGAGCCTGGGTTGAGAGATTCAAGAAAGTAAACAAATGACAATACTGGACTGGAGCATTGTAGTTTTTGTGATTGCAGGAATGTTTATTTCTGTGAGATCTACAAACGGATTGATGAGAAGTGTTTCGGACTTCCTGGCCGCTGGACGTTCCGCTGGCAGGTATGTAATCAGTATTTCAAGTGGAGCTGCGGGCCTGGGCGCAATCACAATAGTTACATACATGGAGATGAATTATATCGCTGGTTTTTCCATGTCGTGGTGGGGCATGACAACCGGAGTTGTGATTCTTGCATTGTCAGTTTGTGGTTGGGTTATCTATCGGTTTCGCCAAACTCGATGTCTAACTCTGGCGCAGTTTTTTGAAGAACGATACAGCCGTAAGTTCAGGATATTTACAGGGCTGGTTGCGTTTGTAGCGGGGTTGATAAACTTCGGAATATTTCCTGCTGTAGGCGCCCGATTTTTTATCTACTTTTGTGGTCTTCCTCAAACATTTCCAGTACTTGGCTTTGATGTGAGCATGTTCCCGGTTCTGATGATCGGGTTGTTGAGCATATCGCTTTATTTTGTTTTTACTGGCGGGCAAATTGCCGTAATTATTGCCGACTTTTTTCAAGGCGCATTTATCAACATCGTTTTTGTAATCATAATTTTGTTTCTGTTTGTTAAAGTTGACATGGGACAGATTCATGCTGCGCTTTCTCAAACACCAGGCAGAGAGGCTGCAAAAGAAATTGTACAGATTCAAGAAACGCCGCAGTACAAACTGCTCACAGAAACTGAGCAACAGGAACAGGTTCTGGAAATTGAAAACAAGTATGATAATAAATCCCGAATCAATCCTTTCAAAACAGGTCATGTTGAAGATTTCAATTTCTGGTTCTTCCTGATTGGTATTATTGGCGTGATGTATGGGACGATGAGTTGGCAGGGTGCGCAGGCGTATAACGCATCGGCAAAATCTGCTCACGAAGCAAAGATGGGAGGGGTGCTTGCCGGTTGGCGAGGAATGCCTCAAACTCTATTCTTTTTGTTTGTACCGATAGTTGCATACACGCTAATGCACCATTCTGACTTTTCATATTTGGCTGAGTCTGTTAATGCGTCACTTGCCGGTGTTGGCTCCGACACTTTGATCAGCCAGCTCAGAGTGCCACTTGTGTTGTCGTACTTTCTGCCTATCGGGTTGCTTGGCGCTTTTGCCGCTGTGATGATTGCTGCATTTATCAGCACTCATGACACTTATTTGCATTCATGGGGCAGCATTCTGGTTCAGGATGTAATTATGCCGATGCGTAAAAAGCCGTTTACTCAAAAACAGCATCTGCTTGCATTACGACTCTCAATTACTTTTGTGGCTCTGTTCATTTTCTTTTTCAGTTTGCTCTTTAATCAGACTCAGAAGATTGCACTTTTCTTTGCAATTACCGGAGCGATTTTTGCAGGTGGATCCGGTGCTGTAATTATTGGTGGTCTTTATTGGAAACGGGGCACAACCCAGGCTGCGTGGACAGCTATGATTGTTGGTGCCTCTATTGCGGTCAGCGGAATTATTGCAAAACAGATTTCATCGGAGTGGCTTGCTTCACCGGATGGAGTTGTCTTCTTGAAAAACTTCATTTTGGGGATGCGTAACATCAATGGCCAGATTTATTGGGCAATCGGTATGGGAACTTCATCAGTGTTGTACGTTGTAGTTTCATTGATAACTCGCACCTCTTGTAACATGGACAAACTTCTCAACCGTGGTGATTACGCAGTCTACGATGAGCTGCAAATAGTGAACGAAGTGCCTGACAGAGGTTGGAAATTGTTGGGAATGGGTAGAGAGTTTACTAAAGGCGATAAAATCATTTTCATCTTGAATTATGTATGGACCGGTGGCTGGACGGTTGTGTTTATCATCGGAACAATTTATAACTTGAATCATGATGTGGCCGATGCCGTATGGATGAAGTTCTGGGAAATTTATCTGATTATTCAAATCGTTATTGCAGTGGTGTCGATATTCTGGTTTACAACTGGTGGGTTGATGGATTTGAAGAAAATGCTGAATCGATTGCAATTCAGAGACCGTGATGAAGCCGATGACGGTTTTGTTGTCAGGGAGAAAAAATGAAAAGCAAAGAACACGACTTGATAATTGATAGAGTTACTCAGTTCAATCAGCGACTGCAGAAGCAGTTCATCTCTGATTCCATTGAGTTCAAAGCTGTGTATTTCAGATCCGATGAACCTGTGTTTTTTGCAGACAGACTGAATTATAAATACAAGCCTATTATCCAGGGTCAGCAATGGGGCAAAAAATGGGACTCGGCCTGGTTCAAGTTGACCTGTGAAGTTCCTGAAAAATGGAAAGGCAAAACCCTGGCCGCTCATCTTGATTTCTCCGGTGAAGGACTTGTCTTTTCTCCCGCTGGCACAGCGTTGCAGGGCATAACCAACGGTTCTATTTTTGATCCTGATTTTGCCAGAACCTTTGTTCCGCTTGAAGCTTCAGGGAAACTGGAGTTGTGGGTTGAAACTGCTGCAAACAGCCTGTTTGGAGTTTATACCGACAGTGATCCAGCAGAAGATGATCCCAACAGGTATGGCAATTTCGATGCAAAAGTTGAAAGCATAAAACTGGTTGTTTTTGATGAAGAAGCATGGCATCTGCATCTGGATATTCGCACATTGCTGGGCCTTGTAAAAAGGTTGCCCGCGGAAAGTGTGCAGAGATCCAGAATTATCAAATCGCTGAACAATGCCGTTAATAATCCGGCAGAAGCCAGAGAGCTGTTAGCTGTTGAATTGTCAAAACCTGCCAACGCATCGGCGCTGGAAGTTACTGCAGTTGGTCATGCTCATATAGACACTGCCTGGCTCTGGCCGGTCAGAGAATCTGTGCGCAAATGTGCCAGAACTTTTGCTTCTCAACTTGATCTTATTGAAAAATATCCCGATTACATTTTTGGAGCTTCACAACCTCAGCACTATACGTTTATCAAGGAACATTACCCTGAAATTTATAGTCGGATAAAAGCGGCTCACAAAAAAGGGCAATGGGAATTGCAGGGTGGAATGTGGGTTGAAGCCGATTGCAATCTGATCAGCGGTGAGTCCATGGTGCGACAGATTTTGCACGGAAAGAATTTTTTCAAAGATGAGTTTGGTGTCGATGTACAAAATCTCTGGCTGCCGGATGTATTTGGATACTCAGCTGCGATGCCTCAAATTTTGGGCAAGTCAGGTATCAAAACATTTCTGACTCAGAAACTGTCATGGAGTCAGTTTAATGAATTTCCTTATCATACTTTTATCTGGCAGGGGATTGATGGCTCAAAAGTTTTGACGCATTTCCCACCTGAAAACACATACAACAGTCAACTCGACACCGAGTTTCTGATTCCGGCAGAAAACAATTTCAAAGAGAAGGATTTCATCAATGAATTTATCTCTCTATTTGGAGTTGGCGATGGCGGCGGCGGTCCGAAGCCTGAAAACATTGAGCTCGGACAACGTATGGCAAATCTTGAAGGTGTGCCAAAGGTAAAGTTTGGAACTGCTGAATCGTTGTTTGAAAAACTGCACGGTTACACGGAGCAGCTGGAAACATGGAGTGGTGAATTATATCTGGAGCTGCATAGAGGGACCTATACAACTCAGGCTCAAGTGAAGAAAAACAATCGACAGCTGGAGCAGAAACTGCGTGCAGTTGAATATCTCTGGAGTTGTTTGCCTCTGGACAAATATCCAGACGAACTGGATGCAATCTGGAAGAATAGTCTGATGAATCAGTTCCATGACATCCTTCCCGGCTCAAGCATCACTACTGTTTACAAAACAACTCGCAGGGAACAGGCAGAGTCACTTGCAAAATGTGCTGAACTGCTGAAAAGTGGCGCAACTAAGTTGTTTTCTGCCGACGAAAACTCGCTTGTATTGATGAATGTTACAGGCAGCAAATTTAACGGCGCAGTTGAATTGCCTGAATCATGGAATGGTGTAAAGGACTATCCGGTTCAGGTTGAAGAGCAATCGATTGCTCTGGTTGAAGTTGATCCTTACTCATTTTTAACTCTCCATAAAAGCGATGAAGTTCCACAAAGTAAACCGGGTGCAGGTCTGGTTCTGGAGAACAATCTTGTACGATACGAATTTGCAAAAGATGGCACACTGATAAGCGGGTTCGATAAAGAAGCTGACAAAACTGTGTTGGAATCTGGCAATATCTTTACTCTTTACGATGACAGACCTAATAACTGGGACGCGTGGGACATCGATTTCTTTTACAAGGAAGCGGTGTTGGAAAATGCAGTTTCAGTAAAAGCTGAACCGATGGTTTTTGGTGATGTAAGACAAGGTCTGAAGTTTGAATTGTCACTGGGCAACTCAACAATTACTCAGAAAATTTATCTGCCTGCAAACAGCAAGCGATTGGATTTTGAGACTGAAGTCAACTGGCAGGAAAAACACAAAATGTTGCGTGTTGCGTTTGAAGTAAATGTGCAATCGGACTTTTCAACCAGCGACATTCAGTATGGTTATGTGAAGCGGCCAACTCATACAAATACATCGTGGGACAAAGCCCGGTTTGAAGTTGCAGCGCAGAGGTATGTGGACTTGTCGGACAATGATTATGGAGTGGCACTGTTGAATGACTGCAAATACGGACATCGATTGCAGGGTAATACTCTTGATTTGAACTTGTTGCGGTCTCCAAATAATCCTGATCCTGATGCAGATATCGGCACTCATAATTTCAAGTATAGTCTCTATCCTCATACGGGAGATTTGCTGCGCAGTGATGTAATATCGCAGGCGGAGCAATTCAATCAGGGGCTGGAACTGTTTGAAAATTGTGCTTCTGAAAACAATGTGCCGTGGAAACTGACAGGCCACGGGCTTTCTATTGAGGCAGTTAAAAAAGCTGAAAAAGAGAACTGTGTTATTCTGCGAATTGTTGAGACGATGGGAAGACATTCTGAAGGAACACTCGCAGTTGAGGGCAAGCTTATAGAAACTGACTTGATGGAGTGGGCAGACGGCAAAGAACACTCAGGTCAGTTACAGATGAAACCGTTTGAAATTAAGACTTTCAAAATCAAGGGAAACTGATGAAGAAATATTTGTTACTTCTGCTTTTAACCGGGTGTGTACAGGTTGCTGATCAACCACGTTTTGAAACCGTGAAATACGATATTTTCAGCAACAACATGATTCATTTCGCTCCAGATAATCCATCGCAATATGAAACCGTGACAGTTAGCTCTGAAGACGATGGCAGGGAAATCAGAACTCAGCTGGAGATTCCCAAGTTTACTGGGTCAGTAAAAATAACGGCAAAGGTAAACTTGCGACCAATTCCCAAAGACCTGATTTCAGTGCATGACAAATGGGACAGAGCAGGTCATGTCAGGCTTGTAAACCATGACGGCCCTGATGTTGAATTGCTGAAATTTATGACCGCATATGGTGGGGCAACAGAATGGGAAATGGATGTATCACATTTAGCCTCATTACTGGTTGGTAATTGTGAATTTGCAGGTTGGATTGATACCTGGGTAACTCCTGCCTGGTATATGGATTTCACTTTAACTTTCGAACCTGGTGAAACGCCAAATCCTGTTTGGGTACAGCCACTGTTTTATGACTTAGAGTATCGTTCTGGTGACTCGGCATCGACAACAATTGAAGCACCTGATCTTGGTAACATTGAAATGTACTATCTGGTCTCAGGACACTGTACCGATGGCAGAGGTGCCGATGAATTTGAACCCAAAGACAATGTCTTCTACTGTGATGATTCTGAAATTCACAGGTTCCGACCATGGAGAACTGACTGTGAGCAGTTCCGTGCAATAAATCCGTATACTCGTCGATGGTCCAACGGCATCTGGAGTTCCGATTTCAGCAGGAGTGGCTGGTGTCCAGGTGATGCTGTGTCGCCAACAGTAATAGATTTAGAGCTGGAGCCAGGAGTTCACGATATGAAATTGTTGATAGAAGATATTCGCCCAGAGAAAGATGACCACTATGGCTATTGGCGTGTGTCTGCAATTTTAGTGGGATGGAAATAATGCGTTACACAGGAATTATTGAAGGATTTTACGGCAAGCCATGGAGTGATTCTCAAAGAACTCTTTCATTCACCTGGATGAAACAGTGGGGTATGAACAGTTACCTGTATGCTCCAAAAGATGATCTTAAACATCGAAAACTGTGGCGTGAATTATACAGTGAGCAAGAGCTTGCAGATTTAAAAAAACTTATTCACGAGGCATCGCTTGCTGGTGTCGATTTTATCTACGCAATTTCACCTGGGCTGGACATCGACTACAATACTGAAGCTGAATTGTTACTGAAAAAAATTGATCAGGTTATTGCGCTAGACTGTAAGAAGTTTGCAATTCTGTTCGATGATATTCCAGACAATAATCCCGATGCCAATGCCCAAGCCAAAATTACAAACCAGGTTCTACATCACATTCCAGATGACAGGCTGCTTTTTTGCCCGACAGTTTATTGCGACATGATGGCTCAACACAAAGTCGCAGAGAATGAATACCTGCTAGAACTTGGTCAGCTGCTGGATAGCAACGTTGATTTGATGTGGACTGGACCGGAAGTTGTGTCGCTGGAAATCCCTGTCAATTCAATTATAAATCTGCAAAAAGTTATCAAACGCAAGCCCGTAATCTGGGATAACATTCATGCCAATGATTATGACCTGCATCGGATGTTTGTAGGCCCATTTTCCGGCAGACCAGTTGAACTGAAAAATGAAGTCGAAGGAATAATGAGTAACCCGAACTGCCAGTTCTGGGTTAATTATATTCCGTTGAAGTCGTTAGCAGTTTATTGTGAATCGGACAGCTACAATCCACGCGCAGAATATCTGAAAATGATTCCGGAATGGATGGCTCATTTTGGTGAACATGATTTAACTGTAGAAGAGATGACTTTGCTTGGTGACTGTTTTTATCTTCCTGGAAAAAGCGGCGAGCTTGCAAAAACTGCTCTCGACAACAAGCTCGAATTTTCAAAAACAGTTCACTCCATGTATGAAAAGATTGCAAATATTTCCAACAGGGAAATGTTCTATGCTCTGCACAAATACTTCTGGGAATTACGAAGAGTTGCGTGTGCTATCGATGGTAATCCAGTAACTCATAAGCAGAGCGATATGGTAATCAGCTTTCTGGAGAGATTGAAATGAAGATCATACGATTAGTTTTGGCATGTTCTATTCTGTTGATATTTGTTGCCAGCTGTGATGATTCGAATCCAACTGGTGTGATAGTTGAAAACTCAGGTTGCAAAAGATCTACTACTTCAACGACAAGCTGCATTGAATATGATTATGACCAAGAACAGAACATACTTTACTTATCCCATATCGACGCCGGTTTTAACTGCTGTGTAGATCAAATATCTGCTGATATACAAATTGACCAGCAGAGCATCTCAATATCAGCATCTGAGGTTTATGGGCCAGCCGGTCCTTGTGACTGTCTGTGTCTTTACGATATAGAATTTGTAATCAACGATTTGGGTTCTGGAGAGTATTTGATAACAGTAGAAGATTCGGCAACTGAAGAGCCTGATGAGCTGTTGCAGTTCTCTGTTGACCTGTCGGTGACACCATCAGGAATTTATTGTGTAGAGCGGACTCATTATCCATGGAATATGGAGTAACCTACCATACACGCAGAGTCAGACCACTCACATTACCAGATAAATACGCAAAAAGTGAATCCGATTGACACAAATAGCCATCTGCTGTACACTGCGTTCGGTTAATTGGTGTAATTTAATGGCACTTGGAGTTTTAAGAATGCTTGCTGTAATGGATTTTGGATGGTCAAACACATGGGCCCCTATACTGGGTTTCACAGTGCTATTTGTAGCTCTGCATGTGCTTGCTGTTTTACGTGTGGAGCCTGCTTATTCACGGGCTTTCAAGCTGTCGCGTGCAGGTGCAGCACTGATATTGACCATACTTGGTATATCCGCGTTTGTTGGTGGTTTTGAGCACTGGCGCGAAGCATTCTTGTATCGTCATCAGCCTGGTGACTGGATGCGTACAGGCTTGTTGCTTGTCTATGGACATCTGATTGCAGATTTCATCTGGATGGCAGTTGGTAAATACAAATACGGCATCACTCCACGAAAAGATCTTATTATTCACCATGGTCTGGGCGTGATCGGTTTTGGCGCAGCACTTGTGCTTGAAATTGGTTATGCATTTGGACTCTTGACAATGATTACCGAGCTTTTGCCACTATCTACCGGCGTAAATGCCTGGGGAAAACGTATTGCGGTTTCACGTGTTGTTGAAGCCTCTGACAGGGCACGATTGCATGTTCTGGCCTGGCTGCGTTTGCCGCTCTGGTCAAGCTTGTTTATTCTTGTAATACTGACATTAATTCACGGCGCTGAACCAGGAATGCTCCTGCCGTACATTGTGGCAGGCACTGGATTAGTTGGTTTAATCTCATTGGATGTATTCTGGATGGGTAAGTGCCTTAAGCATGTCGATTTCTATTAAGGAGGTCTAGCATGGCAGGCAAAGGGCAGAGTTCTGGGCTACGGACAATCTTTTCATTCTTCCTTGGTCTGATGTTCACATTATTTGTCAGCATCGGAGTCTATACTTTTCACCCACCACCATCTCAGTACGACGCTCAGATTAAAGAGCTGAAACAAAGCGAACAAGAGATCAGAGCATCAAGATCCTCAAGTGAGTTGACAGCTGAAGAACATAGTCAGCTTGAGGACCTCAGGCGTCAGCGTATGGAGCTGGTTGATGCCAATGAAGAAGCCCGCAAACCATGGCTGATCAGTTCAAGCATCATTCTCATCGTATTTTCTACACTTGCACTTGTTGTTTCACTTGTACGATCCGAGCAGCTTCATGTAATAAGTAACGGTCTGTTATTAGGTGGAGTGTTTACCATGCTCTATGGAGTAGGGTGGATTGCGTTTACTGGCACATCGGTTATAAGATTTCTGGTTATGACTGTAGCGCTTGTAATTACGGTGGGGCTGGGGTATATCCGATTTGTGCGTCGCAGCAAGATCTCAGATGCTGTTGACGGTCTGGAGATTCTGCATGGCACTGGCCTGACAGACATTGAACACCGTATCAGCGATCTCGAAGATCGAATGGATAATGCCGCAAAGGCACTGGGAAAAAATAACAATTAGGAGAAGAATCATGGCTGATAGTATCAAAGGCACACAAACTGAAAAAAACCTTCTTATGGCGTTCGCAGGAGAATCTCAGGCCAGGAACAGATATACCTACTTTGCGAGCAAAGCAAAGAAAGAGGGACTGGTTCAAATCTCGGCAATTTTTGAAGAAACTGCCAATCAGGAGAAAGAACACGCTAAACGATTTTTCAGCTATCTTGAAGGTGGCGATCTCCAAATAACCGACACATTTCCGGCAGGTACTGTAGGCACAACTTTGGAAAATCTGAATGCTGCCGCTGCTGGTGAAGAGCATGAATGGACGGAACTGTATCCAGCTTTTGCTCAAACCGCCAGGGACGAAGGATTTGAGAAAATTGCCCAACTGTTTGATGCAGTCTCAGTTGCAGAAGAGCATCATGAAAAACGATACAGAGACCTTGCCAGTAATCTGGAAGAAGGAAAAGTCTTCAAGAGAAATGGCAAAGTAGTGTGGTGCTGCAGGAATTGTGGATACTTGCATGAAGCAGAAGAAGCCCCTGGTTTCTGTCCAGCTTGTGCTCATCCGCGAGCTCATTTTGAGCTTCAGGGGAAAAACTGGTAAACATATTCTGATACAGTTGCATATTATTCCTGTTTATGTAATAATACCATACCAATAACGTCTGGTTTTAGTACTCAACAATGAAACAGGGAGTATATAATGAACCGCAACTTATTTATTCACTTAATGTTAATCCTGCTGATGGCATCTTCCAGTCAGGCCATTTGGGAGTCAGTAAACAACCCGACCGGTGAGAATATTCAGATGTTTCTCTCGGATGGAGATCAGATTTATGCTGGTTGCACATTCAGCCAAGTCTATAGCAGTACAGACCTTGGCAACACCTGGAAAGAAGTTGCAGGCGGTTTAGGGGAGGAATATTCTCCCATCTGGGATATGATTATTGTCGATGACTGGTTTTTCATGACTCGCGATGGTTTTGATTTCTACAACTTTCGCTCTCAACGTGTTGCAGACCAATGGCAACCATGGGAAGCAGTCTCAGTACAGGAAGGTCGGATTAGCGATCTGACTGCAATTGACAGCACCATCTTTGGTGTCTTCTATAGTGGTGGAGTCCAACGCTCTGATGATTACGGCTGGAGCTGGACGCCAATCACAGTACCCAATGCACAAACTATCCGGAAAATTTTTGCTGCCGATGGAAAACTGTTTGCCTCCGAACATGAGATAAACGGCGGCACTATGTATCGTTCTGATGATATGGGTGAAACCTGGACTGAAGTTGGCCAAGGCCTTGGCTCATCCTATGTCTGTTCTTCCATTTTCTGGCAGGGCAAACTACTGGTCTGTGTCTACCATATGGGTGGCGATGGCACTTTCTGGTCATCAACTGATTATGGTGATAATTGGGAGCAAATATTAACTCTACCGACCGACGATAATATCAATGCTATGGCTGTTGCCAACGATGGACGTTTGACCATAGGTGACTCAAGTGGCTATGCAGGTCAGAGCATCTGGCTGAGCTCAGACCTGGTGGAATGGGAAAACTACAACGAAGATCTTAACAGCTACGGAGCATCGTTTGGCTCACTTGTTACACATGATGGCTGGTTCTTTAAAACCGGTGGCACAGCAACTACGCGCCGGGCTCCACAACCCGCAGTGACAGGCGTACAAAATGGGCCAACTATGACAATGGTTAGTGATTTAACTGCCTGGCCAAATCCATTCAATCCCAGGACTACACTGAGTTTTACTCTTGAGCTTTCTGGTTTCGTTGAGCTGGATGTTTTTAACTTGAAAGGCCATCGTGTGGCCCAAATCTTCAACGGCGAGATAGATGCAGGTGTCCATGATTTCGATTGGCAGGCGCGCGATGCAGCCGGACGTCCTCTTCCTTCAGGAATCTATATGGCGAGGGTGAAAACAGGTAATAATCAGAGTATAAAGAAACTGATGTTGCTGGAATAATCTATTCTGCACCGATTGACAGAAAATGACCCTTTGCATATTTCAGCAGAGGGTCTTTTTTTCTCACCAACACCATCTTTGAACAGGCTGCAAATACCTGATCCAGCGTGCTTTTCTCAGGAATTTAAGTAAGATGTGTATGTAGGCAACTGCATAACAAGAGCTTGCACCTGACAAAGCCACAATGAAGGAGGCAGACATGTTATCACAAGAAGTCGCCAAAGGTGAGAATTACACCTCCGCAAGAATCGGAGAGTTATCTGGGTTGGATGATTACAAATTCGCACACCCAGAGCTGTCATTCGAAGTCGATGGAAAAGTTTTTCTCAATTCGCTTCTAGATCTGACAAGTGTAGAAATTTCTATCAACAAACTTCCGCCAAAAGCATCGATGCCCTTCCACCATGAGCACGAAAACAATGAAGAAATTTACATTTTCCTCAAAGGCTTAGGTGAGTTCCAGGTTGATGACCATATTTTCCCGGTCAACGAAGGTACTGTAATACGTGTTTCACCCGAGGGAGTTCGTTGTTGGCGAAATTTATCCAATGAACCTCTGTACTACATTGTAGTTCAAGCACCAGTGGGAGGTTATGGGAAGGCTAAAACCATTGAAGATGGTAAGGCAGTCAAGATGCCATTTCACTGGAAAATTGGCTGACACTTTGTTCAGCACCTGATAGCAAAAGACCCTTTGCTTATTAAAGCAAAGGGTCTTTCTTTTTGTTTAGCGAACCAACGTCATCTTTTTCACATCATTCTACGTAGCTGAGTTTCCGGTCAGACAATAGAGTTTGATAGGTATTTTGGACGTCCAAATTTAGTTGACGTGTATTAGGTATTGCGTTACAGTGCGCGGAGTTAGCGAATTACGTAGTAGGCTTTTTAATAGGTACTAATTCGTTAATAAACCCCCCCACCTAAAATTGCAAAAATAAGGAGCCATGGTATGCCCTTTATCATTTGGAATAATTCCTATAGCATAGGTATTGAATCGATTGATCAAGAACACCAAACCCTTGTAGCTATGATGAATGACCTGCATGATGCAATGCAGCAAAACAATCTAGAAGAAAAAGATGTTTTGAAAGATATTTTGGATAGTTTACTTTCCTATACCGCTACACATTTCAATAATGAAGAGAATTATTTCGACCAATTTGAATATCCAGATACAGACAGCCACAAAAAAGAGCATGCTGATTTTATCAAAAAAGTATCAAGGTTCAAAATCAGATTCGACAAAGGGGAAGAGGCTTTGTCATACGAAATCATGGTTTTCTTGAAAGATTGGCTGCTAAATCACATTAAATTTTCTGACAAAAAGTATGCTCAGTTCTTTATAGATAACGGATTGGAGAAAGCCATTACAGACCGACTGACTTCATAATTATACTGTTTAATTTGTGCCAGGTGTTAACTAACGATTCTTTTAGTATAATGAGGATAGAGAGGAGTGTGTCAAAATGAATTACAGAACTTATGCAATCGTCTCTGGAATCGTTTTTGGTGTAATTGCGCTTGGACATTTAATCAGGCTGATTTTCCAGATGCCTATTCAAATCGGCACATCAAATCTTCCGATGTGGGTATCGGTGTTAGCAGTGATATTGTCCGCGTCGTTGTATTTATGGGCGTTTCGTGAAGCAAGGAAGATTTCCTGACAACTTGCTTCTCCGATGTCACTTCACCAGAGTAATTGGCAGAGTCCTTTGCTGCTGACCGACAGCTGTCTGCACAGTCATTCTTACATAATACACACCTGTCGGGGCAGTGAGCCCGGAGTTGGTCTGCCCATCCCAGCGCACAGTCTGTGATCCTGGCCCGATGTCGGCATTCATAAGAGTGCGTACAACACGCCCCCGTGTGTCATAAATTTCTAACAAAGTGTGCTGCCTGGTTGGCAAGCTAAAGACGATATTGGTAGCTGGATTGAACGGGTTGGGATAGTTCTGGTTCAATTGGATTGAAACAGGAATATCGGACACACCACTTAAGTCCAGACCCAGAGAGCCGTCGTCATTAAGATTTTGGCCGAAGACATCGGAAGTTCCGTTACGCTGGTCAACCCAGATGGCGCGGGCTGTGTTGTCGGTGCCGATAACAGCTAACAGGTCATCTTTCGAACTTAACAAGGTACTCACTCCAACAATGGATGGTTCCCAGACAAAGGCACCATTGGTATCGAGTTTGAAACCGATAACTTCATCCTGACCATAGGCACTTTGAGGAGCCTGGAAGCAGAGACCGATTACTCCATCGCCAGTATCAACAGCGCGCACAAATCCTTCATTGCTCGTATTTACAGGCAGAATCTGCTGGCCGTATGCGCCCCAGAGCAATTCGCCTGCTGGGGATATACGTTGCCCAAAGACTCCCTTTTGATTCTGGTCACCAGTCTGTTGAATATACAGTACTGTCAACTGACCAGTTACCGGGTCGTGTGTCATACCCGGAGCAATTTGTGCAAATGATGGCTCAGTTGAAACCAGCTTACCGTTGTGGACATAGCTTTCAACTCCGGCAGCATTGACATGTTGTGCCCGTACAGCAAAGCCCATGCCGCTTAAAATAGACCAGCTGAAAAATGCACCATCGTTGCCGTCACTCATCATCTCAAAGTAATGGCCCATAGGTACGGTACTGTCGTCCATGATCATCAGGTAGTTGGTCCAGACTGGTTGGGCAGCAGCGTTGAAAAGTTGGGCTTTGATTTGCCGATTGGCCATGAAAGAATAGATCGGAACGTAGCCCAGGATGAATCCATCTGCTCCACTTGGGACCATAAACTGTCCTGATGGCATGGTGTCTGCAACTTCGGATACGGTGACTCCGCTGGGCTCATACTGCAAAGCTCCAGCTGCGTTTAACCGCTGCACTTTGATGGCGGCGGAACCATCGGTATACCAGGCTACAACAATGTCACCATCGTTGGTTTCAACCAGGCTTGGAGGTCCTTTAAAATCGGCATTGTTGGTGATACTGATGCCGTCTACTCCCCAGAGGAAGTTTCCGTCACGATCGATTTTGTAAGCGTGGACGTTGGAGTTACCGCCTCGAATGTCAACAAAGGCTACAATGGCGTTACCAGCTGAATCGGCAATAAGTGCCCAATCCATAACCCAACTGTCCTGGGGATGGGAGCTGACAATGATGCCGTTGTGTGCCCACTGTTCCACACCGTCGGGATCCAGGAGCTGCAATCCCACATCGTAGTTACCGCTTCTGTTGTCGTACCAGCCGGTGTAGCAGTAGTTGTCTGAAGCGATAGCAATGTGAGGAACAACCTGATCGCCGCTGCCGTCGCAAATGGACAGGTTTACTGCCGGATCTGAAGACCATTGAGCGTAAACTGCTCCCGATATCGAGCTGAGAATTAATATTGAAAGTGTAAAAAATGTAACTCTGGAAAAGTTAGACATAGTGGCTACCTCATGTTGGAAATCGTTGTACAATCAGACCTTGGTATTGTAGCATGTTTTCAAGGCTAGCGGGGGAAAACTGGAGCAGATACAAAGTTGTGAGTAGTATTTAGAGGAATATTCTGCTTGACCAGTCCCGGTCGTTATTATACAATGCATGGCATAAGTATAAAAGAAATAATAGAGCGGAAGCGAGGTATAATAAGGTGAAACCCACAGATTTTGGGCCAAATAAGGCTGGAGAGTTAATTCGTAGCAAATTGGGTTATTGGGCTTTTGTTCCGGCTCCTTTAGAGCCCGAACTAGCATTAGATCTTCAATTAGTAAGTACTTTATCTGGAGCAGACCGGGCTCTAAGTGAACTGGCTGGGATAGCCAGGACCCTTCCGAATCCCCAATTGCTTATCAGACCATTCATGCGTCGTGAGGCTGTGCTTTCAAGTCGAATTGAAGGAACTCAGGCATCACTTTCAGATCTTCTTTTCTTCGAGGCTGCCAGTTCTGGAGAACCAGAGATTCCCGACGTACGTGAAGTACACAACTATGTTCGATCACTTGAGTACGGTATTGATCGGTTAGAAACTTTGCCAATGAGTTTGCGGTTAATCAGGGAAATGCACAAGCGCTTGATGCAAGGTGTACGGGGTGAAACTCAAACACCAGGTGAGTTTCGAACCTCTCAAAATTGGATTGGCAGGCCTGGGTGTACGCTTATGGAAGCTACATTTGTTCCGCCGCCAGTAGTTGAAATGAATAGTGCACTGGACCAGTTTGAGAAATACTTGCATGCCGATTCAATAATTCCCCCGCTCATCCGCATGGCTATCATCCACTATCATTTTGAAGCGATTCATCCGTTCCTGGATGGCAATGGTAGAATCGGTCGTCTTCTCATTTCCCTATTGCTTTGTGCTAATGGGTTGCTGCCTCAGCCAATGCTGTACCTCAGTGCGTACTTTGAACGCCATCAAGATGAATACTATAAGTTATTGCTCGGTGTAAGCCGACGAGGTGAATGGTTGCCTTGGATTAACTTCTTTCTAGAGGCAGTCGAAGTTCAATCGCGTGATGCAATACGGAGGTCTGATGCAGTGTTGTCCCTTTGGACCAGTTATAGAAGCAAGCTTCAGGAAGCGCGTGCATCTGCTTTGCTGCTGAGGCTCGTAGATGAGTTGTTTTCCTTTCCTGCGATAAATACAAAAATTGCATCTAGAATACTTGATGTTACTCCAAGGTCAGCACAATTGAACATCGACAAACTCATCGCTGCGGATATACTGGAAGAGATGACGGGGCAGAGCAGAAACCGAATTTATGCAGCACAAGAAATTATTTCGACAATTGAAAAGGCCGATA
Source organism: bacterium (assembly GCA_024229695.1). Classification (GTDB taxonomy): domain Bacteria; phylum Krumholzibacteriota; class Krumholzibacteriia; order LZORAL124-64-63; family LZORAL124-64-63; genus JABIBH01. The sequence goes on along the minus strand of JAAESD010000606.1, from coordinate 3,410 downwards.
TTTAGTCAAATCGGAGGTTCAGAATTGGATGTAAAGATATCTGGAACAGTTGCACAAACGGTTGGATTCAGCCTGATGCGTGTCGGTACTTTGTGGGCGTCAAAGGGTTCACTCATTTCCCATACTCCGGGACTGGAATGGGATGTCAGAGTTCCAGGTGGCCTTTCAGCCGGGATTAAAAGGCTGCGGAAACCATTTTTTGTTGCTGAAATTGAACAACAAACAGGAGTATGAATATGTTATTCAGGATAATTTTTATGGCGATGATGTTTTTGCTCGTTTTCTCAGGGTGTGCCAATAAAGAATGCATAAACTGCCCGGAAATTAATGATACAGCACCTGCATTAGAGAATATCTGGCCTCACGAGGACGGCAATTCCTGGACATATGATTTTTCTAACGCATATCTGTCAGGAAATGAATTGGAGTTATACGAAAACCTTGAAGATGTCCCTTCGCCTACATTTGTCATCGATGATCTTTATGCAGATTTTCTGGAGCCAGCTGAACCTGACAGTTCTTCTGCTGGTACCTATCGTCTTGAATTCGATGGAATGATTACAACGTACTCTGGTGTAACAGCACAGCACCTTGTTGAAACTATATCTGATGATCAAGATCAAAGCGGTTTCAGAGAAACAGATGCAAATGTCAATTTACTGCTCAGGATAATGCGTGCTCGACCTGATTTACGCGACAAGATAACTGCCATACTCCGGGAAAAGGGAGTATCTGAATCTACAATAATGGGTTCACGATCCTTGGAACTGGAGCCACCAATATTTCTGGTCGGGTATGCCTGGGAACAGAATGACGATGCTATCATTGGTTATGGAGATATTGATACCGACCCATCCTGGAAGTACTTGGAAGAAGACTTGTCACCTGGTCATAGCTTTGTAATCCAATTGGTTCCCAGTCTATCCGATGACATTTTCCTTCATGGTAAAATAATGTCCTGGCAATCGGTTGAAGTTGACGGAATCACATATGAGAACTGTGTGAAATATTTTTATGCGATAGACTTTGGCATACAGACAGCAATGGATGAGCATGGCAGTGTAACTGGTTATTATGTACCAGAGACTTATGGAACAGTTACATATGTTCCAGAGATTGGACCAGTATCCGGGCTTGAGCGAAGCCGCTTTTATACTGAAGAGAATCTTTTTGATTTCCCGGGGACTATTGAAAAAGAGATGTCGTTGATTGATTTTGTTCCTGGGCAGTAGGCATAGGAGACAAAATTATGGCTAAAATAAACTCTTTAGATGTATTGGCACTTGCAAAGTTCCAGGCCATTCTATTTGCATTTGTGGGACTTGCTGCTGGAGTTGTTTACTCCTTCGGTGGATTAATTTTCGACCTGGTAACTACCGGATCGCTAAACCTTGGAACCGCACTCGCATTTCTGGCACTTATTGGTATGCCGCTTATTTTCGCAGTTGCCGGTGCGGTGCTTGGGGTTTTTGAGGCTGTACTATTTAACATATTAGCCAGAAAGTTTGGTGGCGTAAAAATCGATTTCATTCGATGAGTCCTGTAGTTGACATATTCATAAAAACTGACAGTTGCTGTTGACTGTAATCTGAGTTCCCATTTCAGAGCTAAATATTATTACTTACACTTCAATAACATACATTAATGACTAAAATTTAGGCGTCATTGTTGCTCCTTTACAGTTTAATGAATTTTCCAGCTAGTGAATCAGAGGAGTTGTCTGTATGTTTTCAAAAGTTGACATAGCATGATATCCGTGCTAACATGTTATTATGATTAAGTCCTTCAAAGATCAAGGGACTATCACACATAGAAGGAAAAAGCATGGTAAGAGTACCGACACATCGTAAACCAACGCATCCAGGGGAAATGCTTTTGGAAGAATTCTTAAAGCCGTTGAATATTTCTCAACGCAATCTTGCTGATGATATATGTGTGCCATATCAGCGCGTGAATGAGTTGGTCAATAAAAAACGTGGTATCACGCCGAGCACAGCATTAAGACTATCAAAATATTTTGGGAACAGTGCAGGGTATTGGATGTCACTTCAGTACAGATGGGATCTATTTTTTGCAATGAGATCTGAAAAGAAAGTACTAAGTAAAATTCAGTCGGTTCAAGTTAATATTTAGTCCACACGTGTGGACTAAACTGTTTAATCAGAAGTTGAATACTTTGACTGAGCAAGATTTTCCCCACGTGGGGAAAATGAGTGGTTGTACATAATTTTCAAGATTCTAATTAAATTGACTTTGTGGGAGAGAGTATTGTAAGGTGCCTGTAGCTGTACATGAAGAAAGACGAATAATGGATATCAGAAAATACAATGAAGATGCCTGGGATAAAAAAGTTATAGAGGAGAGTCCCTGGACTTTGCCTGTTAATCAAGAACAGGTAGCCAAGGCCAAAAAAGGCCAATGGTCAGTAATTCTTACACCTGTCAAACCGGTACCCGATAGCTGGTTTCCAGGTTTTCCTGACCTGACGGGATGCAAAATTCTGGGTCTGGCTTCAGGTGGTGGTCAACAGGGGCCAATATTGGCAGCTGCCGGTGCCACAGTAACAGTGTTCGATAATTCCCCAGCTCAGCTGGCTCAGGACCAACTTGTTGCCGATCGCGATAATCTGCAAATTACCACAGTTACCGGAGACATGGCCGATTTGTCATGCTTCGACGACGCCAGTTTTGATCTCATTTTTCACCCGGTGAGCAATTGTTTTATCGAAGATCCTGAACCTGTCTGGAAAGAGGCATTCCGTGTTTTAAAACCAGGAGGAAGCCTACTTTCCGGATTTATGAACCCAGATTATTATGTCTTCGATTATCAAAAGATAGAAAATGAAGGTCTTCTGGAAGTTCGACATCCACTGCCTTACAGCGATCTGGATCATCTCACGAAATCAGAATTGTCAGCTCAGTTCAAGAACGGAGACCCGCTTGAGTTCAGTCACACTATGGACACTTTAATCGGAGGCCAGTTGGCAGCAGGATTTCAGCTGACCGGTTTTTACGAAGATCGATTTGACTCAGAGCTAGGGGATAAGGTTTCAGAATTCATGCCCGTTTGTTTTGCCACCAGGGCTTGTAAGCCTGTGTAGGATTGCGTAGTGTTATAAATATTATCGATTGAGTTCAGTCTGCGATGAGGTAGAAAAATGATTAGAACTTTTATTACATGCTGTATTTTTTTGGCCGTTTTATGTTCTTCATCAGCCCAGGCATCAGGTATGAGATTTGACTCCAGATTTTATCTCTATTCTAACCACATAATTATTGAAGGGGTATTGATTTCAGACGTTGAAGTGGAAGCAGAAGAATATAGAGGCTTGTTATACTCAAATAACCTCGCCTGTGTTTTAGTTAACCGGCTTGTCAGGCAAGTTGAAGGACCTGCTGTGTGCGCGGGCG
>JAAESD010000605.1 GCA_024229695.1 bacterium | reverse complement strand
CGCTGCTGCCATTTGGACAACCACTGCTGCTAAGCACCCTTGGCATCACAACAGCAACCACCGCAGTTCTTCTTCAAGCACCAGCCGCAGATGCTCAAGATGCTTCTACTGCTGCCAAGGTCGCCAAGGCCATCACTGTTCGCATCGAAGGCGCTACTCAAGGTTCAGGGGTGCTGGTGAAGAAGGAAGGCAATCGCTACACAGTGCTCACTGCCTGGCATGTGGTCAGCAGCAATAGACCTGGAGAAGAGGTTGGGATCTATACCTCCGATGGCCAGGATCATCAACTGGAGCAAGGCAGTATCCAGCGATTAGGGGAGATTGATATGGCAGTCCTTACCTTCTCCAGTTCTGCAGATTATGAAGTGGCATCAATTGGAGATGTAAAAACAGTTCAATACGATGATCCGATCTACGTCGCTGGATTCCCTCTCGCTAATTCACAAAACCTTCGTTATGAGACAGGAGATGTTGTTGCCAACGCAGAAGTAGGAATTGATCAGGGCTATCAACTGCTGTATGACAACAAGACAGCCGCTGGAATGAGTGGTGGTGTCCTCCTTAATGCTGATGGAGAGTTGATTGGTCTTCATGGGAGGGGTGAGAAAAATGAATATGCTTCCAATGGGAATGAAGTTTCAATGAAGACTGGTGTCAACCAAGGCGTACCGATTAGTTATTACAATCTTTTCCTTAGTGGGTCGCCAGTTGTTGTTGCAAACAACACTGCAACCAATGCTGATGACTACTATGCACAAGTGCTTGCCTCGGTCAATAAGAAAGGAAGAGAGCAGACTATGATTCGCCTGGCAGATCAGGCATTGAAATTACGCAAAACGGGCTTTGCATACATCATGCGAGCGGCTGCGAAGAATGACTTGGGTGATTATCAAGGAGCAATCGAAGATCAAAATTATGCCCTAGAGATCAATCCTAATGATGCAGTCGCTTATGCCAATCGTGGATTGGCTAGGAGTAATATGGGTGATCATAAAAGTGCCCTGTCTGATTTTAGTAAGTCTATAAAGATAGATCCTGGCAATGCGATGGTGTTCAGTAATCGCGGTGTTTCTAAGGATAGACTGGGAGATCCTCAAGGGGCGCTAGATGATTACAATAAGGCGATAAAGATTGATCCACGCAGTGCAAATGCCTATGCTAATCGCGGTATTAACAAGGGCGATTCAGGGGATTATCAAGGAGCGATTGCTGATTACAGCAAGGAAATAGAGCTCAATCCGCAGCATTCCAATGCATACTACAATCGAGGTATTGCAAGGCTCGAATCCAAGGATTATAAAGGAGCAATTGCTGATTACAATAAGGTAATAGAGATTGGCCCGCAGAAAGCAAGGATCTATCTTAATCGTGGCGTTATCTACGATAATTTAGGCGATTACCAGCGTGCAATTGCTGATTACAACAAGGCAATAGAACTTGATCCGCAGTATGCTCTTACCTACGAGAACCGTGGACTTGCCAAGATTAAATCAGGAGATTATCAAGGAGCAATTGCTGATTTCAACAAGGCAATAGAGATTAATCCGCAATATGCAGATGCCTACAGCAATCGTGGCGCAGCAAAAGGCATGTTAGATGATGATAAAGGAGGTTGTGCAGATTTCAAAAAAGCTGCATCACTAGGGTCTCAAGTAGCGGATCAATGGTTAAACAGCGCAGATGCTGCCTGGTGTCGCAATATGTAATAGGCTGACAGGCTAAGCTATCGTTAATCGGATGCTCTGCTTCAACTATACATATGGTCAATATTTTAAATCAAATGGAATTGAACGATGAAAATTAATCTTGAACTCAATCTGAGAAAGCTTGCTTGGCCAGCTCTTGCTGCTGGCTTGACTTTTGGCGGCTATATCTTTGTCAGCCCATACCTAGCGATTTATTCGTTTAGGAGTGCTCTTGAGAGCAAGGACCCAAGCGGAGCTTCTGAATACATTGATTTCCCATCTGTTAGATCCAGCCTTAAAGAGCAGATCAAAGTCGGTCTAGGCAAGAAGCTACTTGGCGAGTATTCAGACAACCCCCTTGCTTTTTTGGGAATGGCGATTGTCAATCCCCTAATCGATGGGGTCGTTGATACGACAGTGACGCCATCAGGATTGAGGATGTTGTTTTATGAGGGCGAGCTTTCACAAACAGATCAGATTTCTGAGGTTTCTGGTAAAAAAGAACCAACAAAAACACATTCTGCGAATTCAGATGATTCAGATCAACGATCAAGTTTTGAATACCACTACACTTCCTACAACAGCTTTGTCACCAGTAATTATATAAAGGATACTGACGCCAAGGTTGCTGGTATTTGGCGTAGGAAAGGCCTTGTTGATTGGAAGTTAACATCAATTGAACTCCCTGATGG
>JAAESD010000604.1 GCA_024229695.1 bacterium | reverse complement strand
TCAGCTCTTGAGTTTGTAAAATGGTGTGCAAGTGAGGGAGAGGTCACTGTTGATGGCAAGTCTCTTACTTTACTGACAGCCCCGATGGCTGGTTTCTATTCCGTTCCAGACGGAGCGCCAAATCCTGGTCGCACACAGATGCGAGTAGCGTTTGTGGAAACACCAGAAGCAATGCAAGCGGTGCCTGCACTCTTTAAGGGGTTGCTTGAAAAGTATCTGGGCTAAACAGCCCCGGTCAACTTGGTACCCTTCATGAACAACTTTGCAAAGCGGTCCATGATTTCCTGCAAATCATTGGTCAGCAGTGGAGTGACTTTTTCCATAATCTCCTGCGGCACAGAACCGTAGAATGCTTCTGCAATACTACCTGCAATGGCTGCCTGAGTGTCACTGTCGCCACCAAGAGAAACTGCCAGCCTGACTGTATGCTCCCAGCTTGTACCCTCTAAAAAAGCGATAATAGCTTCAGGAACAGAGCCCTGGCATGTGACGTCGAACCTGTAGTCAGGTCTTATGTCATCCAGCTTACGATTCAGGTCATAACCAAAATGAGCAGTCACATAGTTTTTGATAGCTTCTTTGCTGATCCCATGTCTTGCCATAAAAATGGCTGTAGCAGTTGCCTGTGCACCTTTGATTCCTTCAGGATGACTGTGGGTTACGATGGCACTTTTCTTTGTTTCAGCGAGAACTTGTTCTATCGATTCAAAAGCCCAGGCTATAGGCGCAACTCGCATTGCTGAACCGTTGCCGTAGCTGTTGTACGGTTCCTGATTGTTGTCAAGAACCCAGCGTTCGAACATGCCACCATATCCTGCATCTGGATAAATGCGGGCAAAATATCGATACACCTGGGCATATCCCATATCAGAGGTTAGAGCTGCGGCTGTAGCTACGGTGAGAACTGTGTCGTCGGTGAAATAACTTTTGTCGGTAAATAGCTGGAAGTCAGTGGTCTTAACGGGGTTCCATTCATACGCGGATCCAATGACATCGCCGGCAATGGCGCCAAACATCTTCATTGCCTCCTATGTTAAACTATAGTTTCAATATCTCTCACAACATACCATAAAAAATCGATTTTGTGTCAAAATTCCTTGAATATCCCGAACCCTACTGTGTATTTGCTATAGCCGTCATCATGAGGGCTCAAATCCAGATAACCTGTATGCAATTTCAGGCCCCAGGTTGGGCCAAACCAGCGTGAAAAGTTGGCAGTTAATTCAGTTACATCGTGATGAACGTCTTCCCATGGATCGACATAGGTTGCTGTGTAAGATTCATCACCGATTCTCAATGTGAGGAAAATCCAGGAGGAGCCTTCAGCACCATAACCTGCAGTGAACAGGTTGGAATGTGATTCATGTCCACCGGGAGAGCTGTAGTTAATTGAGTGCATGTATTCCAGAACCAGTGGGCCCTGCCAGTATCGAGGGCCAAATGAAATTACATAATCCTCATGTCCACGATAACTTTTCATAAATCCGGCGCCGGCAATAATTGTCAGCGGCCCATCAATGAAGTTAAAGAAATGGTCCACGCGATAATCAGACACAAAATCACTTTCTGAGCCTTTGGTAAACGCTGTATAGGTTGAAACACCTTCAGTGAGAACTGCATACGCACCTATGCCGAAAAAATTGTCGTTGCCTGAAATATCACGACCGGAAAAACCGGTAGTTATAAATGGAACAAATCTTTCCGATTGTCTTGCATAAAGTGTTGCAGTTGTGCCGTGCCAATTACCGTAGTCCTCTTCAGGATCAAGCTGGTCAAATCGATAATCGATATCGAGCCTGTAATTGAGAGACTCAATCATTGTTGCCCGCTCTTCAGCAGTATTGCCAGCAAACAGGGGAGTCACCAGTAGCAGTATTAGAAATGGAATCAGTTTACGCAATTTATTACTCCTGGTTCTCAAGGCAGATCAGCTCAAGGCTTTTTATATCTGAAGTGACAGTTATGAAATGTTGTCCCAGACTGGTTGTTGCAGAAACATCGTCAGAAACTGGTGTGAACCACTTGTCAGCAGAGACTGAAAAAGTAATATCTTTCAACCCTGCATCATTTTGCAGTTCAACTTTCAGTCCTTTTTCATCGATATTAAAACTGTATTCGGTATCCAGCATGTGTAGCAGGAATTCAGCGAAATAGGTCATCGGTTTGACTTGAAGTTTACCGTTGTCCTGCATGATTTCCATCATATCCAGCCAGTTCAAAAACGGTTCAATGTATTGTTCAGTGTTTTCATACTCAAACAGGTCATATGGGTGAGAGTAAATCATCCGCACTGTACGATGGTATGAACAATAACGGGCAGTATCTTTCAACCACTTTTCAACTTGTTCTGCACTGTAACCTTCAGTGTCCATTTCACCCATCGATGCCACTTCACCATACGGCATCATAGGAAATCCGATTACATTCTCACTCAGCATTACACCGTCCTGGAAAAATCTGTTTGGAGCACTTCCACTGTCTCCAGTGTTGTAATATGCCACAACATTTTGCGATTCCAGGATCTCAGTCATCAACGGTTGTGGGTGAGTTCCGTTTGGAGCTGAGTACTCAGTAACTGGTCGGCCAGTGATTGAACTCAGACATTTACTGTTACGGGTGACATGATAATCGATGCCGGATGCATCCAGAGATCCATCCTCAATGCTCCATGCAAACCAGTTGTGATACAAACCACCGTGACTGCCAATCTGCCCGTAATTCATGAGCATTTCAACATACGGTTTTCCTTTTCCACAAGCATCAAAGCCCAACATGTCGTCTTTTGTATCACGACTGTCACCAGCAGTGATGTGCATCGAGTATTCCAGATCATCGCGCAGTATACCAGTTTCCTTCATCTGCTCCATGAATCGCCAGTCTTCATTGGAATCGTGATGCCAGTTCACAACAACTCCGCCAATTCCACCTGGAGTACTGAGCAGGTGAGGCACTTCTGCGTGATCAAATATCAAAGTCCTGCAAAGACCGCGTAGAAGC
>JAAESD010000603.1 GCA_024229695.1 bacterium | reverse complement strand
TTCTGTCCGATATCATCAACGCAATTACAATTACAGCAATACCAAGTCCTACTCGCAAATAAGGGGCACTTTCACCAAAGAAAAGCCAGGCAATAATAATGGCTGTAGGAATTTTCAGGTTGTTTGAAATAGCAAGTCTTGAGACCGATGTCTTGACCGCTCCCCTGTTCCAAAGCCAGAAGCAAAGCCCTGTGGGGATTACACCAAGATAAAGCAGAGTCATCATTGAAGTTTTTGAGAGCTGGAAATCAGCAAATCCGCCAGTAATCAGGGCCAGCAATGTCACAACTATAGTAGCTCCAAGATACATCCAGCCCACTTTGGTTGTGTGATCTGCTGAGCTGTGAAGTCGTCGATAAAAATATTGTCCAAAAGCAAAACAGAGATTTGAGACCTGAAGTAAAATAATGCCAACCATTGCCTCGCGCGGTGGCAAAGCGTGCCAGACTGCCATGCCTGCTCCGATAATTGCAATTATTACCGCAACAATTCTATCGCCATTGATTTTCCGATTCATCAAGTCATCAAGCAGAGCAACATACAGTGGAGTGAAAATTGTAAAAAGTGCAACCGCGTATGCC
>JAAESD010000602.1 GCA_024229695.1 bacterium | reverse complement strand
GGCATACGCGGTTGCACTTTTTACAATTTTCACTCCACTGTATGTTGCTCTGCTTGATGACTTGATGAATCGGAAAATCAATGGCGATAGAATTGTTGCGGTAATAATTGCAATTATCGGAGCAGGCATGGCAGTCTGGCATGCTTTGCCACCACGCGAAGCAATGGTTGGCATTATTTTACTTCAGGTCTCAAATCTCTGTTTTGCTTTTGGACAATATTATTACCGACGACTTCACAGCTCAGCAGATCACACAACCAAAGTGGGTTGGATGTATCTTGGAGCTACTATAGTTGTAACATTGCTGGCCCTGATTACTGGCGGATTTGCCGATTTCCAGCTCTCAAAAACTTCAACAATGACTCTGCTTTATCTTGGTGTAATCCCCACAGGGCTTTGCTTCTGGCTTTGGAACAGGGGAGCGGTCAAGACATCGGTGTCCAGACTTGCTATTTCAAACAACCTGAAAATTCCTACAGCCATTCTTATTGCCTGGCTTTTCTTTGGTGAAAGTGCCCCTTATTTGCGAGTAGGACTTGGTATTGCTGTAATTGTAATTGCGTTGATGATATCGGACAGAAAGTATACTAAAACAGTATAGTTATAATACTGCTTGAACCTCAAAAACCTTGCATTATCTTAAGTAGCAGAAGCGATTATGTTTCAAACTATTTAACTTACGAGGGTTTGGCCTCAATGACCTGCCCCCGCACTCAAGGAGAGCGGCAATGAGTTTTAAGGAACGCGTTGATGAACTACTGTTAGGCAGTAGTATCAAGCGCAACATTTCTCGTAGCGATTTGATTCAAGCTAGTGTTGATAACGGCGAAGCTGTTGTCTCAAAAAACGGTGCACTTGCCACCTGGACAAAGCCAGATTCAACTGGTCGTAGTCCAAAAGATACTTTGATTGTAAAGCGTCCTGAATCTGCTGACACAATTGACTGGACCGCAGCCAACAATATTCCTGTTGATCCTGAAACATTTGATATGCTTGTTGATGATGCTCTGGAAAATCTGGGCAAATCAGCAAATGTTTATGCAAGCGACCGTGTTATTGGTGCCGATGCAACTTATGCATTGCCTGTAACAACTGTATCAAACAAAGCTCTTAATGTTTTGTTCTGTGACAACATGTTCCGTGAAACCCCGGAAGGTGTGGAGAACAGCATTTTTGCTGATCGTCCATTTACACTTCTGGTATGTCCTGATCAAAAACTCGATGCTGCCAGATACGAAGGCCGCCTGCGTATTGATGATCGTATTGATGGTACATCTACTATGGTTATTGCAGTTGACTTTGACCGTCGTGTTGGTGTTGTCTATGGCTCACAATACTGTGGTAGCTGCAAGAAAATGTTGTTCACTGTTATGAACTACATGCTCCCTGTTGAAGGTATTTTGCCTATTCACTGTTCTGCAAATGAAGGCCCTGATGGCGACATCGCTTTGCTGCTTGGACTCAGTGGAACTGGTAAAACTACCTTGAGTGCTGTTGCTGAACGTGGCCTTCTTGGTGACGATGAGCACGGTTGGAATGACAACGGTGTAGCTAACTTTGAAAATGGTTGCTATGCAAAGCTGATCGATCTTGATCCAAACAAAGAGCCTGAAATCTTCAAGGCTTGTTTCCAGGAAAAACCATATCTCGAGCACGGTGCAATCATCGAAAATGCTTTGATGTGGGCTGATGGATCTTTCGATCTGTATGATGACCGTCTGACTCCAAACAGCCGTGGTTCTTATCCACTTGAGTACCTCACAAATATCAACGAAACCAGTACAGGCGATCACCCGAATGTGATTCTGTTCCTGACTGCTGATGCAAACGGCGTTCTGCCTCCAGTCAGTAAACTGACTAAAGAGCAGGCAATGTTGTGGTTCATCATGGGGTACACCAGCAAGCTGGCTGGAACTGAAACTGGAGTAACTGAACCAAAGAGTGCGTTCTCACGCTTCTTCGGCGCTCCATTTATGCCTCGTAATCCAGATGAGTATGCTGACCTGTTGGGTAAGAAACTCGACGAGCATGATACTCAGGTTTACCTGGTAAATACTGGTTGGAGTGGCGGCCCTTACGGCGTTGGCTCTCGTATGGACATCATGTTGACCCGTTCAATGGTAGCTGCTGCTATCGACGGTTCATTGAAAGATGTTGAATACAAGCAGGATGAAACATTCAAGGTTTGGGTACCTCAAAGCTGCCCAGGTGTTGAAGATGAAAGTATCCTGAATGCAATCAATACATGGGAAGACAAAGCTGCATACGGTGAGCGTGCTGCCAAGCTAGCTCAAGACTTTGCTGCCCAGTGGAACAAGGCTTATGCTGATAAAGATATCGATGCAGCTATCGCTGCTGAGTGTCCTGGTCTCTAAGTTTAGTTTCAGGTATAAAAAAAGGCTCCCGGTTTTCCGGGAGCCTTTTGTTTTGTCTATCAGAGTTCTAGTTCATTCCCAACGCATTCCACAAGAAAGCCCATTCATCACTGACTTCTTCAATGATTTTGTCAGTAGGCTTGCCACCGCCGTGTCCAGCTTTGGTTTCTATACGAATCAGAACTGGATCTGGACCAGCATGTGCTTCCTGCAAGCGAGCTGCATACTTGAAGCTGTGGCCAGGAACTACTCTATCGTCATGGTCAGCAGTTGTGACCATAATTGACGGATAATCAGTACCATCAACAAGGTTGTGGTATGGGGAGTAGCCATACAGATACTCAAACATCTCAAGGTTGTCGGAGCTGCAACCGTAGTCACTTGTCCATGCCCAACCAATAGTAAAGAGATGGAACCGGAGCATATCCATTACACCCACTGCAGGAATTGCTGCAGCAAACAGGTCTGGCCTCTGATTACAAACTGCACCAACAAGAAGTCCACCATTACTGCCACCCTGGACAGCAAGTTTCGCTGTTGAAGTGTACTTGTTGTCGATGAGCCATTCAGCGCCTGCAATAAAGTCATCGAAAACATTTTGCTTGTTCAGCAATGTTCCCTGCTGATGCCATTCTTCACCGTACTCGCCACCGCCACGCAAGTTGGCAATTGCAAATACGCCGCCCATTTCAACCCAGGCAAATTTTGTAAGCGAGAATCTTGGTGTCAGTGAAATGTTGAATCCACCATAACCGTACAAGAGGGTAGGGTTGCTACCGTCGAGTTTAATATCTTTT
>JAAESD010000601.1 GCA_024229695.1 bacterium | reverse complement strand
TAGCTGTGAATGTTACATTGAAGACATCAATCTCAGCAAAGATGTTTGCGCTGTTTGTAGCAGTTATAATCAGTTCATCACCATCGTCGTCGTTTATATACCCTTCAAAATCAACTATTGTTGAGCCGTCCTCGTCAAAAACAACGCTCAGGGCTTCAAGATCGATAACAGGGTCTGTGTTTGGTGTCGACTCAGACTGTTCGCCACTCATTCCCGATTCACCAAATGAATTAAATGCGGAAATATTATAGAAATATTCTGTGTGTGGGGCCAGACCGATGTCACTTAGGCTGACGCTATTTGCTGGAACTTCGGCAAGCATAGTCAAGCTGCCAGATTCTGTTCCGCGGTAGATTCTAAACCCGTCTTCGTTAATTGAGTTATCAATCCAGGATAACTCAATCGCGTCGGTGTCAATAAGAGTCAGAGTTAGATTTGTTGGAGTTGCAGGTACGTCAGCCAGTCCATTAACTGTAATTGTTGTAGCATCAGAAGCTGAGTATTGACCGTCGGTTACTTCAAAGGTCACTACTTCAGAGCCTGTGAATTCAGAATCAACTGCTCCAAATACAACCATCAGCCCATCAATGCTGACTGTAATATCAAGGTTGCCTTCTGCAGTAAGAATTAAACCTCCAGAATCAACATCCGAAACATAGCTTGCAAAATCTACTGTGGTTGTTGTGTTCTGAGTAAATGTAATTGTGGCGGTGCTGAGATCGATTACCGGAGCATCGTTAACTGCTGTTACTGTGATGGTCACAGATGCCGGGTCGGAATCAAGGTCTCCGTCATTGGCTATATATGTAAACTGGTCTGGGCCGAAGTAATCGGCATCAGGAGTATAAATTCCGCCTGCAAAATCGCCATGCGCTGGCGAATCAACAACACTGAATGTAAGAACATCTTCATCGGGATCACTACCGGATAATGTAATTGCAACAGATTCATCTTCATTAACTGTGGCAACTAGATCATCTGCGGTGGGAGCACGATTGTTTTTAGCAACAGTCACATCCCAGCTGTAATCAAGAGTGTTTCTAGTGAAGTTGTCTGTAACATTAAGTGTTACGTTGTAATTTCCTTCCGATTCATAATCGGTAATAAAGTCATAGGTCTGAGTTGTGGAAACATCTGCGCCATCAAGCTGCCAGAGATATTCCAGTGGATTACCTTCTGGATCAGTTGCTGTAATTGAAAAGTTGATTGTATCAAGCTCTATAATCTCCTGAACAAACTCAGCTGGCAACAATTCTGTTACTTCAATACCGTCATCCTGGCTAATCACATTTATAGAGATAGTGTCCGATGCTATTGCACGACCCTGCTGATCATTGACTGTAAATGTGAGCTCTTCAGTTCCAAACCAGTTTTCAGTTGCAGTAAATGTTACACTGAAGCCGTCAATTGCAGCAAAGATGTTTGCGCTGTTTGTGGCAATCAGAATCAGATCGTCTCCATCAATGTCGTTCAGATAGCTTGTGAAATCTTCCACAAGATCTTCGTCTTCATTGAAGCTGAATGAGTCTGGTAAAACTATAGTTGGAACATCGTTTTCTGCAGACACTGTAACAACAACATCGTCACTTGCTTCATATTGACCATCGCCGACTGTAATTGTAAATGTCTCTGAACCGCTCCAGTTCTCTGTTGCCGTAAACAGAATTGTCATGTCTGTAACATCAGCAGTAATCTCTGTGCCTGTTGAAGCTGTAATGGTTAGCCCTGAACTGTCGATGTCTTCTACGTAGCTCGTAAAATCTATAGTGGTATTTCCGTCTTCGGCAAACTCAATGGTCAATGAAGTCAGATCGATAGTTGGAGCATCGTTTACCGGGCTGACAGCTACCGTTGTTACATCAGAAGCAACGGCGCGGCC
>JAAESD010000600.1 GCA_024229695.1 bacterium | reverse complement strand
CATCAAATGCTCCGACTTCTAAACAGCAAGCAATGGTGTGAGCAAGTGTTTCACCCGTGGCATCATCAACGTTCACTTCAAGCAGAGAAACTGGTTGTCCTGGTTGAATCATTTCAACTGCTTGACCAATTACTACCTGAGTTAAATTTGGTTGTCCGTCTAAGTCTCTTTCTCCAGCACCAAACCCTGTAGTTTCAATTTTCATTGAAGGTATTGGGCCCCAGCTCACTGTCATCGCGGCAAGTAGTGCTGCCCCAGTTGGTGTAGTGAGTTCAAAAGGGATATTTGTTCCTTTTATTGGTGCTCCTTGAAGAAGTTTGACTGTAGCGGGTGCCGGTATTGGAATTTCTCCGTGTGCTGCATGCACAGTTCCTGTTCCTGTGGCAATAGCGGATGACCAAATTTCATCAACTTTGAGGGTTTCAAGAGCAGCACACGTTCCAACTATGTCAATGATGCTGTCAATCGCTCCTACTTCATGAAAATGAACTTCTGATGGTTCCATGTTGTGTAGTTGTCCTTCAGCAACTGCAAGCGTTTCAAAAGTATCTAATGCTCGTTTTGTAACTCGCTCGGGTAACTCTGCTTTTTTGATTAGATCTGTTATGTCGCTAGCTGTTCGATGAACATGGGTTTCAGTGGTAAGTACATTTACTTTGGTTCCCGCTTGACCACAGCGAAGAACTTTTTCGAAATTAATTGTCCAATCATCAATTTCGAGTTTATTTAACATCAAAATGATGTCGTTTTGGTCTGCTCCAGTATCAACTAGGGCCCCAAGGGCCATATCTCCAGCAATCCCTGAAAAACAATGAAACCATGCTCTTCGAGTCATTTGTCTTCTAATCCGATCTGACGAAGCACGGCGCAAGCAGCGCCAAATCCATTATCAATGCCTGTAACGATAATTCCAGAAGCACAAGATGCGAGCATTCCAAGTAGAGCGGTAACTCCATCTAAAGAGGCGCCGTAACCAACACTGGTTGGAACTGCCACAACAGGTACCGAGGTTAATCCCCCTACAACACTCGCTAAAGCCCCTTCCATTCCCGCTACGACAACTATTGCATCAGCAGCGTAAAGAGTTTCAAGGTCTGCTAATAATCGATGAATTCCAGCTACCCCTACATCCGTTAAACGGTTTGTTTCTACGCCATGTGCCCATAGAACAGCCGCACATTCATCGGCAACAGGTAAGTCCGCTGTTCCGGCAGTAGCAACAACAATGTTTTCGGTACGAGTTTGGTTAGGTCTCCATATAACTGTTT
>JAAESD010000599.1 GCA_024229695.1 bacterium | reverse complement strand
GTAGCAAAGTTATTCGATGGGCTGTCCAGAACCTGATCTGTAGCAACCAAGTTGCCAGGTGTAAAATCATTACCCTGACCACTAGAGTCCGTACCTAATGAAGATGAATCGGAATAGTTTAAATAGAATCCATTAGTACCAAATGTAACAGCACTTTTAACCTCAGAATTATCTTTAGGTTTCCACTGGTTTGTATCTTCATCTGTTTCAGCAAATACTGAAGGTGCTACGATTGAACCGTCAATAAAATAAGTATCAGCCATATAACCATCAGTAGCGTGTTGGTTGTGTGTTGGGTTACTTGGGTCCCAGTAATACGCATAGTTACCAATAACGGCTTGTTTACCGTTAGCATTGAAATACAAGCAATCAGTGTTTTGGGGCAGAGTGGTGATAGTTCCAATATCTTGTCTTGTGCCATTAACATAAATTATCATTCTATCAGCACCAGTTGCGTTTGCCGAATCCAAAACCGCCACCACATGATACCAACTAGCTGGATCATTGAAGAAAGAGGAAGTAATGATACTTCCTGCAAGTGCGCCTGATGCAGAAACGACCATCCTGATTGGTCTTCCGCCACTAGCAAATGGCATAAAATAGATGAAGTCAGTGTATCCAGCGCCATCACCAAAGTTTCCAGCTGTATATAAACACTTTTCATAAGCAGCACTTCCGTCAATATTGCCTGGTTTGACCCAAGTGCTAAAAGTAAATTTTCTTAGATTGCCACCGGTCTGCATACGACGGAGACCACCAGCTTCAGATATACGCACTGACTCGTCAATAGAATATGCTGGTTGGTTGGCACCTGCGGCAGCAAGTAACCCGTTATTGCCTGTAAGACTCAAGAATAGTTTAGCGTAGCAACTGCCTGAATATTCGTACTATCAACAATGACATAATCTATTCGATCAATAGCCGCTGCCGTTGTAGTCAGGGTTGGTGCGCTACCTCCGATGAAATCCCAATTAGAACCCCAGGATGCTGTTCTAGAACCTGTACCATCCTGTGTGATAAAGATAGAACCAGTTTGCCCGGCAGTTGGGTTAGATGGATTAGCAAATGTAGCGTTATGTGCAAGTGTCACGCTAAAGTTATTATTGTCATTGTAGTCAATAGTGATTGTTGTTGCAGAAGTCAATGCTGT
>JAAESD010000598.1 GCA_024229695.1 bacterium | reverse complement strand
TTGAGTTGGCAAAACGGTCTCCGGAATGTCTGGAATATATTGTCGTCCATGAATTGGTTCATCTGCTTGAAGCCAGTCACAACAGTAGATTCAAAGCCTTGATGGATCAGTTCTATCCCGATTGGAGACTTTGTCGTAAAGAGTTGCACAGTTTAGTAATTCCGTCATAATTGCAGTGCAAATATAATCCATGCCTTTTAGCTTATGCAGATTAAAAACTAATGTACGCTATTTTGTTTTAAAACAAACATCGAGTTAATGTTGTAACAAACTTGTGCGAATAAAAAACATAAAAGTTTCAGGATTCAAATCATTTTGCCATCCTGTCAATCTGCAGTTCAAACAACACGGGATTACGATTGTTGTTGGTCCAAACGGTTGCGGGAAGAGCAATGTAGTTGATGCAATCCGCTGGGTACTTGGTGAACAGCGTGTAAAGCACCTGCGCGGCGGCAGTATGGAGGATGTAATTTTTGCCGGCAGTTCCTACCACAAACCGTCCGGAATGGCGGAAGTCTCCCTGACATTTTCCAATCCCCAAGGTGATACTCTTCGCCAATATGCAGATTACACTGAAATTGCAGTTACGCGCCGGCTTTACCGTTCCGGGGAAAGCGTTTACATGATCAATAAAACTCCTGTACGTTTAAAAGATGTGCGGGAACTTTTCATGGATACAGGAGTCGGCGGAACAGGTTACTCAATTATTGAGCAGGGGCGTGTCGGTGAAATAGTCAGTTCAAAACCGATTGAACGACGAACTTTAATTGACGATGCAGCAGGTATTGTTAAGTTTCGTTTCAAACGTGAAACCGCAGAAAAACGCCTCGAGGAAACCACACAAAATCTGTTCCGTGTAACAGATGTGCTGGGAGCACTCTCCGAGCAGGAAGATGGATTGAAGGAGCATGTTGAAAAGGCAGAAAAATATTTGGATCTTCAGCAACAGTGCGGACAGCTTGAACAGCAGCATCTATCGTTAAGTTTGCATCAGGCTGCAATTAATGAAGACAAAGCACAAGAACTGGTGCAGGGACACCAACAGCAGCAGGAAGACCTGCAAAACGAAAAGTCTGTTGTTCAAACTGAAATGGAACGGTTGAAGTTGGAACAAGTTCAACGCGGGACACAGGTTGGTGAACGACGTGAACAGCTTTTTCAAAAAGAACAAAAAATTCAGGAAGCAGAAAATCAACGTAAACTTGAAAAACAGAATCTGCAAAATGTGGGTGAACAGCAGCAGGGTCAGGAA
>JAAESD010000597.1 GCA_024229695.1 bacterium | reverse complement strand
TTTTCAGAATGGAATTGCTCAAGTACCGGCCCAAGCAAAGTGCCGTTGCCACCAAAAGCATGCCCGCCACAGTTCAAACCGGATTCAATTCTGAATTCGCTGACCCACAAACCTTGTCTGGCCAGAAGTTTTCCCTGAATCAAGGCAGAGCGATAGTCACTGACTTTCAGGACAATCCGTTTACAGATTTCGCCAGATTCGTCGGGAAAGAAATCACCAAATTCTGCAATGTAGGAGTAAAGCTTTCTGTTCATACCAGCTGACAAAACCAGAGAACTGCATACTTTGCTTTGTGCATAACCACGCAGGGCACTCATTGCATCGGAAAACTGTTCTGAAATCTCACCCTGTACTTTGCGGGCGCGATCGAGCTTGGTCATGATATTTACATCAATACCACCGACCTGAATTTTATCTTTCAGCAGGTTCTGCAGTCTGTTTCTTTCAATCGGATCCAGAGTAGCCTGCATTTTTTCATACATTGTGCGCAGAGGAGAATCGGGGAGCATTTCAAAATACTTGGAAAGGTCATTTCCTTTTTCAAATATTGAATTACGCAGATCAGCAATCTGTTTCTCAATTAATTCATTCATCAGGTTGAGATAGGAAGTGATGCGTCTGGCTCTGCTGTCGTCTTCTCTTTTATCGATAGCTTCAAACGGAGTGTTACTCTCCAGGCTGATTCTTTGGCGCATTTGTTCAATCAGAACATCATCTACAAGCGATACTACTGAGCTGATGCCATATCTGGCAACTTTCAGAGGTGTATCGATTGTAAAGCCAGTTCCCATCACAGGGATGTAGAACTTGTGTACTGGGTGCGTCAAAGGGTGGTTCATTCCGACTCCATTTTAAAGGCTGTTTGATTGAATTAAGGTAACATAAGTCCAGTTTTGTGCAAGGGGGACTGTAATAATGGCTGAATACCAAGTGAATTCAATTGACGCCCAATATTGCTATGCTACACTTCCAGTATATGTAAAACACCAAGAAAGGTTCCGAATTGTCCAGCCCAGGTTACTTCAATCACCCGCGTCCAGAACTTGTTTGTTACTTGCCGGCCAACGCAGTACGTGTTTTAGATGTTGGCTGCGGTGAAGGCACATTCTCTGTCGGTCTAAAAGAAAAACAGAAACTGGAAACCTGGGGTATGGAGATCGATGAGGAATCGGCCTCTATTGCGGCTACAAGGTTAGACCAAGTGCTCACTGGTGATGCTGTGCTTCTGGCAGCTGAGCTTCCTGATGCTTATTTCGACTGTATCTTTTGCAATGATATACTGGAACACCTGGTTGATCCGGATAAACTACTAAACATTCTGAAGACCAAACTTGCTCCTGGCGGCAGGCTTGTGACTTCCGTACCAAACGTTCGACATTTCTGGACTGTTTGGGATCTGTTTTTTCGTGGACGATGGGATTATAGCGATGAAGGAATCCTTGATCGAACACATCTCCGCTTTTTCACCAAGAGTACAATGGGTGAACTTTTTGCAGACTGTGGGTATCGTGTGGAATCAGTTGTAGGGCTGCATCCCATCGGTTCTATTAAATTTAAGCTCTTTAATCTGTTGACCTTGGGTATTTTCCGCGAGATGCGGTTTCTTCAGTATGCTTGGGTACTTGTTAACGATAAGTAATATGTTTTGTAGCATTATTCATATAATTGTGTTTGATTAGGGGAGTAATAAGTCTGTTTTCCCGATCTGGAGTTTCCCGATGTCACATTCTGTCCAACGGTTCGATGAACTGGACCTGACTGCCCCATTAGTTAAAGCTGTAACTGAACTTGGTTTTGAGACGCCTCTACCTATTCAGGCAGCGTGCATTCCGCCAATTCTCAATGGCGACGATGTAATGGGTCTTGCCCAGACTGGTACAGGGAAAACTGCGGCCTTTGTATTGCCTCTGCTTTCAAAAATCGATATAAGCAACAATTCACCCCAGGTTCTGGTTCTTTGCCCAACCCGTGAGCTCGCCTTGCAGGTTGCAGAATCATTCCAGGCATGTGCTCGATACATGCGTGGCTTTCATGTTCTGCCTATCTATGGTGGTCAGCGATATTCATTCCAGTTCAACCAACTTCGACGCGGACCTCATGTAATTGTCGGAACTCCGGGCCGTATCAGGGATCATATCAAGCGTAAGACTCTGGACTTGAGTGGTGTTCAAACCATGGTCCTGGACGAAGCTGATGAAATGTTGCGGATGGGATTCCTTGAAGAAGTTGAAGAGATAATGGCAGAGACTCCGGATGAGCGACAAGTCGCACTTTTCTCTGCTACAATGCCTCATCAGATAAAACGAATCACAAAAAAGTTCATGAAAAAACCTGTCGAAGTAAAAATTGAAGCAAAAACATCTACTGCTGAAAATATTGAACAGGTCTACATGGTTGTTCCAAACCGAGCTAAATTTGAAGCTCTTGCCAGGTTGCTTGAAACTGAATCCTACGATGCGATTCTGATTTTCGTGAGGACCAGAGTGGCAACAACAGAGCTTGCAGAGAGATTATCGGCTCGTGGTTTCGATGTTGCGGCCCTCAACGGTGAAATGACACAGGTCGCCAGAGAGCGGACAGTTGATAAACTTAAAAATGGCAAGATTGATATTGTAGTTGCCACCGATGTAGCTGCCCGTGGCTTGCATGTTGATCGTATCTCATTGGTTATCAATTTTGATATTCCTGGTGATAGCGAAGCATATATCCATCGGGTTGGTAGAACTGGCCGTGTTGGCAAGTACGGAAAAGCGATTCTATTTGCAAGTCCTCGTGAAAAACGAATTCTCCAGTCAATCGAGCGAGTGACCAGGCAACCATTGTATCAGATGGAGATGCCAAGCCATGACACAGTTACTCTGAAACGTGTTGAAAAGTTCAGGGACAGTTTAGCTGACACCATGTCAACTCAGAGCATGGGATTTTTCCAGGACCTGACTCTTGAACTGCTTGAAGATATGAACATCGATATTCTGCAGCTTGCAGCAGGCGCAATCTGTATGGCACAAAATGACAGACCATTGCAGGTTGAGAATACAAAAGGGATTGAAGGTACTCAATTTGACTCACCAAACCGTAAAGGTGGCCGTCGAGTCAAAAATATTGGGTCACATAAAATGTCCAGAAGCTTTACCGTTTATAAGGTCAAAGTTGGCTCTGACGATGGCGTTGAAGTTCGTAATATTCTAGGTGCGATTGCCAATGAAACCGGCATGAACAGGGACCAGGTTGGTCAGATTAGAATCCATCCCAAGTACTCAACCGTTGAATTGCCTCAAGATTTGCCAAAAGATATTTACGATCACCTGCAGACAACAATGGTTGCCAGAAAACCGTTGAAACTGAAATTGGCTGAAGGTGAAGAAGCAAGTGGATCAAGGCGCAATCAAAGACCATATCGGAAGCCTAGAGGCCCTAGAGAAGACAGACCGCCAAGGCAAAAACGACCAACCAGGGTTGCAAAAAAGGCAGAGCCTGTAAAAGCTGAGAAACCGGCTAAGGCCAAAGCACCCGTGAAATCGAAACCTAAAAAGCCCAAAACGAAGCCAGCTGCCAAGAAAAAGCGTTCAGGTAAGCCAAGGAAAAAGAAGAAATAGTTTCCTGTAGTTCCTTATAATTCCCTGATGTTTCGCAAATTGATATCTAAAACTCGATATTGTTGTCAAAATGCAATGTTTATTTATCTATAAATATCTTTTTCAAGTTCAAATATAACCCTAACTGGTTGAGCCACTGGATATTTTGATGGTATTCACCTTACAGAAATTGTGGAAGATGATGTTGCTCGTTTGATGAGTGCACATATGGATGGTAGTGAGCTCGTTATTTCCTTTGAGGCTTTTGGTTATGACCGTTATCCAGCACGCTTCAAGGGTTCCACGTCTTTCGAAGTTGAGGTCGAGGGCAGTGGAACATACAGGCTGGTTAATTACCACACATCATGTTCAGATCCTATAACTTTGCTTGAGCCAATGGATGCTTCAGGTGGTGAGGTTACTTTCACAAACTTCTGTGGCTGCGAGGAAAGTGAAATTTCCAATGAGGATATATCCTGGGGTGCTATGAAGGCCCTCTACAGATAAAATTTAATACATTCAATTGTATGAAGAGCTCCGGCCAATATGGTCGGGGCTTTTTGTTAATTTACCTGGATAATTTTATTTCGGAACCTTACGCATTTACAAAAGTTATATTACCTTGTATTTCAGTAGGATATCAAGCATCCCCTGCTGGAGGTCTTAGTTGCTTCATAAATTATTGTTATTTGTTGTGTTGTTGCTATCGGTAACAGCCAACGGTGCATCTCTGCAAACTTATCTCGAATCCGCACTTCAGAATAATCATAATATTATTGCTGTTGAGCACCGTTTTGATTCTGCTAGAGCAAAGATCGATTTTGTTGGTGGATTGCCAGATCCTCAGCTCAGTTTTGGTGTCTCGATGCAACCAATTGAAACTCGATTGGGAGCTCAATCGCATTCTCTTTCACTTTCTCAACAATTTCCGATGTGGGGCAAGAGCAGTCTGCAAACTGAGGGACAACGATTTGTCTCAGAAATCGACAGCGCTAATCTGAATGGAGTCAAAGCCTCAGTGCTTGGCAATGTTGAAATTCTGTGGTGGGAATTGGCAACTCTTGATTATGCAGTTGAAAAAACCCTCGAGCATCAAAAACTTGTAGCTGCACAGCTTGAAGTTGCTGAAGCAGGGTACAGCAGTGGTGGAAATTATTCTGATATCATCGATGTAAAACTTGCCAACGATATTGTTGCCGATTCAGTAGCTGAGCTCAAATCAAAACGGATTCCTCTGGTTTCAAAACTGAATGCAATAACAACTCTGAGCGGCAGTCCTGAACCTGTATGGCAGCAGTGGACACCATTTGCACCCGAGCTGGACGGGCTGTTGAGTAAGCTGAATGAAGCACCTGAATTACTGGTTGCAGCTGGTAACAGCAAGGTTGCCATGTCATTGGTTGAGTTGGCAGGAAAAAGAAAACTGCCTGACCTGACCGTTGGCATTGACTGGATTGCGATTGATGAACGTGAAGTCGAGATGGACGATAACGGATTAGATGCAGTAATAGCCAAAGTCGGTTTTAATCTGCCAATCTGGAGTGGGCAGAACAAGGCTGTTGAAAATTCAGCTGCTGCTGATTATGCGTCTACACAATCCATTGAAAACAACACAAGACTTATGCTTGCAGCTGAACTCGAGACACTGGTTTCGAAATGTGAATCGGCTGTACGCAGATATAGACTTTACAATGAAAATTTGTTGCCACAGGCAGAGGAAGCTGTGTCGGTAATCAGTGCAGCTTATGAATCTGGTCACTCAAGTTTTACTGA
>JAAESD010000596.1 GCA_024229695.1 bacterium | reverse complement strand
ATTAGAGCGTCCTTATTTGTTGTCTCCCGGCTTCGGCAATTCGTGGAGACTGACGGCTGAGCCGTCGTTATAATGCAAGGAGAAAAGTATGTTGAACAAAGTGATGATTATTGGACGTTTAGGAAAAGATCCTGAAACCCGCTACACCCAGACAAATACTGCTGTGACCAATTTTACAGTTGCCACAACTGAGCGTTGGAAAGACCGTGAAGGTCAGCAACAGGAAAAAACTGAATGGCATCGCGTTGTTGCGTGGGGAAGACTTGGCGAAATTTGCGGCCAATACCTGCAAAAAGGTAAGCAAGTTTATGTTGAAGGAGCCATGCAGACAAGGCAGTGGGAAGATCAAAACGGACAAAAACGTTATACAACTGAGATCAGAGCAAATGCAATGCAGATGCTCAGTAGCAAAGGCGAAACTGGTAGTGTGCCAGCAGCTCCTGCGCAAAGTGAAAACCCAGCTGCAGGCAGCGGAGATCCATTCCCTGATGCACCTACTGGTCCTGATCAGGATGATGATCTGCCATTCTAGATTTGGCTGATAGATAT
>JAAESD010000595.1 GCA_024229695.1 bacterium | reverse complement strand
GGATCAAGTTCATTTATACTGGCCCTACTACTGCTGACTCGGCAAAACAGATCGAAATGATCGATAACCTGATTACTCAAGGAGTTGATGCGATTGCAGTAGCTCCAATTTTTGCTATCAACCAGCTGGTCACATCATTACTGGAGATCTCAGTATAATTCCTGATAAAAAACTAAAGTCCATAAATTCGAAAAAGGAACAAACTTTCGCATTCCGACAGAGCTAAACTGGGACGATGTGCTTCTGGCTTGCCAAGAATCACTGGATCAACTCAAACCTAAACTAATAGCTAAATTACAGCTGTCATGCGATGACATATCAAATTGCATGGACCTTTGTCTGGACATTGTTGCCAGTAGGATAGAAAACTGCAGACAACGATATGCACAAACAGCAGATTCATGGATTGAGCAAGCTCAGTGGAGATACCTCAAACTACTTCATAAATGATTCATAATCGCTCCTGCCGATAAAGCAGCTGGAAATTTCATCTTCATATGCAAGAAATATTACATCCAAGTAATGTGCAAAGAAATGGGGATTCAACAAACCACAACTGGATCTTGGGAGGCTGTTGGAAATGCTGTGTATCAACCAACACATCTATGTGCAGAACAACTAATTTCTCAGCATGAGGACTACACTGATATGTTCGCTATACCATTCAAGGATGAAGATAAAACATTGCCAGTGATTTTCGCAACTCCTAAGCTGCACAAAACTCCATACAAATTTCGCTTCATCGCAGGTGCAAGACTATCCAGTATGAAACCTGTATCAGTCTACCTGACACGAATTCTAACTCATATGAAGGAACATCTACGTGAATACTGCTCTACTATACAAAGCTTTACTGGTTTCAATTCATTCTGGTCAGTTGACAGCAGTCTTGCAGTAGTACAGAATATCAATGCTATGAAAAAAGTAAAATCAATTACTACGGCGGATTTCAGCTCAAT
>JAAESD010000594.1 GCA_024229695.1 bacterium | reverse complement strand
GTGGCGATTGTAGTTAGCATCCCCAACCTCCGTGTCACCAACCAGCATGCCGGCAAAGTTGTGTCGCGAAATACAGGATACCCTTACGTTGTGCGCCTTGATCAGTGACTGGACCCTCGAAACTTCCGCATCATTTAAATCCCCCACTTCCTTCTCCCACAGGTATTGTAACTCGGCATATTCGAGGCCGGTTTCATTCATTACAGACAAGGCGTGCTCAAATTCCCTGCTAATCCCATCAGTGATGACTCCTAACTTAGGCATTGTTCAATTGAATTTTTGATTGTGAATCACCATCGGACTTCCGTATCAGCAATCTGCTCCAGCAACCGTACAATCGACCAGTTATCCTCATCGGGAAACAGTGATATGCCAGACTGGAACAGCTCATATGCGGCAGCTGTGGTGAACATGGCCACACCATTTTGCTTGGCTAGATCCATGCTGATTCCCAAATCCTTGTACATGGTCGCAATCTGGCTTCCCGTCCCCTTAAACTT
>JAAESD010000593.1 GCA_024229695.1 bacterium | reverse complement strand
TCAGAACCTTGCGCTCCACCAATAGTTAGGTTAGTGGTATCTAATGTTCCAACAACATCAACTGTTCCATCAGCCGCAATGGTCATTCTTGAAGTTGAATCGGTTGAAAATCCTAATATGTCTGTTCCACCATTATACATTCCAGTGTTGGAATCTCCGCTAAACCTGAACGCAGGTGATGATGCTGAACCTGTTACCGATGAAGTGAATCTTTCTGATAGAGTTTCACCACCAATTTCCACATCATAGGTTAGACTACTTGATGGATTCTTCAATATCCCAACCTTTC
The DNA here is from genome assembly GCA_024229695.1 of bacterium. Classification (GTDB taxonomy): domain Bacteria; phylum Krumholzibacteriota; class Krumholzibacteriia; order LZORAL124-64-63; family LZORAL124-64-63; genus JABIBH01. Next base: position 870 of record JAAESD010000593.1, on the reverse strand, counting down.
CATCGTTCTTAACAACGAAAGCAGAAGTATCGCTTGCTTGGTCATGAACTTCAAAGGCATTACCTGTTCCAGCATTTTGAACCTTGAATAGTGCAGTATCGCTTGTGTCTGATATTAGGAATTGTTCTGAACCTGCGGTATCAGTCCAAGTATAACCTGTTGTGCCGCCACCTGCTGCGTCTTCCCAAGCAACAGCACTACCTGTTGAAGTCAGGACTTGACCATCAGTTCCAACAGAACCGGCAATCTTGAGAATAGCAGCAGGTAAATTAACAGAACCATCACTTGTTCCTGTAAGCCAAACACAAGATGTTGAAAGACCTGAGCCTATCATCAATTGAGAATCACTTGTAGCAGTAAGAGTGCTTGTGTTACGGCCAATAACCACATTCCCTTGACCCGTAGTGATATTCGTTGCCGAATCACGGCCAACTGCTATGTTGAAACCACCAGTTGTGTGGTCCCGTAAAGCAGATTCTCCTATGGCTACATTGTAACTACCCCCTGTAGTGCTACTTTGACCTTTACCTGCGCCCGTTCCAACAAAGGTATTTGCATTCCCTGCTGTTGAGTTGAGGTGAGCCTGATGACCAATAGCGACATTCATTGACCCACTCGTTGCATATCGTGCAGCCATGTAACCAAGAGAAACATTAGCACTACCAGCAGCATCATCCTTATGCGCCATCGAACCGATGACGACACTCTCATTGCCACCACCACCACCAGTAGTGGCCTCCATCGCTTCAAAGCCCATTACAACTGAATTAGTCATAGCGGTAACTGCAGTAGCCGCACTATGGCCCACTATTACATTCTTATCACCGGAAGTAAGAGCATCAGCCGCATAGTTTCCAATGGCTACATTCT
>JAAESD010000592.1 GCA_024229695.1 bacterium | reverse complement strand
GTTATGTCAACATATTCTGGGCCAAGATGTGGCTCGCCTTCAAGTGTGTAAGGTTCTGCAGGTGGGTCGAGAATACACTCAATAGCAACTGAGATATCCAATACATAGTCACCGTAGTCTGTGCCATAGCCATCGACAACGATGTAATAGTCAATACCAGCAGTTACAGCAAAAGCGTCAATCTTTGACATGAAGCCGGTAGATCCACAACCTGCATCATCATTACATGCAAGATTGGTCATCATGTCATCATAGATGTACACTTTTGTGTCATAAAGTGACTCGCAGAGATCTACGTTGATAACTACATCCTCTGCAACGTTTAGAACATAAACAACATCTGGTGCTGTGGAGCCAGTGTAATCACATACTTCATCATAATCATTTACATGACCAACTGTTGTACCGGTGTCATAGTAAGGCACCGCTCCAATAGGAGTTGCATTAGCCATGTCTTCTCCACCTTGTCTGAAGGTGTTGGAAGAATGATTGATTCCGATATGGTCATTGCCTTTTTCAGGGGCAGTTGAGCCAAGATCGATTGCATAAGCTCCGCCTGCTATGAACAAGCACAGAGCAACGACAAGAAAACGATGCATTTGAGAAACCTCCAGTTAAAATTAGCTTTCGAGACAGATGCTGCATTGTGACATATTTGCCAAATCAAATCAACAGTTATAGCCAAACATTTCACATTATATTACTTTAATGTTTCAAGCTACTTGTACCGGAGGATTATTGTGGCGAAAAAACCGCTTGTTTTATGTATTTTAGATGGTGTTGGATATAGGTCTTCAGACCAGACCAACGGTAATGCTGTTGCGCTTTCTGACCCTGTTTTTTATAACTCCCTTTTTGAGAATTACCCATGGACTACCTTACAATGCAGTGGGTTAGCAGTTGGCCTGCCAGCAGGACAAATGGGAAATAGTGAAGTTGGACATCTTACTATTGGTTCTGGCCGAGTAATCAATCAGGATCTGGTCAGAATTTCAAAAAGTTTTGATGATGGTACTTTTGTAATAAATACTCAATGGCAGGAGATGATTTCAAATCTGAAGGGAAAGCTGCATTTGCTGGGGCTTGTTTCTCCGGGTGGCGTTCACTCACACACAGATCATTTATATAAGATTATTGAAGCTGCAAAAGATGCCGGAGTTAAAGATATTTGCATTCACGCTTTTCTTGATGGTAGAGATACTGATCCAAAGAGTGGCCTTGGTTACATACAGGACCTTCAAAGTAAGCTTGATGAAATTGGTGCAGGCAAAATTGTGACAATTTCAGGTAGATATTGGTCCATGGATAGGGACAAGCGGTGGGACAGGCTCAATAAATCGTGGAAAATGCTGGTTGAAGGTAAAGCCGAATCAGGACAGAGCGCAGAGCAGGTAATAAAAGATTCTTACTCTGATGGTATAACCGATGAATTTATGGAGCCACATATAATTGATTCAGAGCTTGGCTTGATACAAGATGGCGATACTGTTTTCTTCTGGAATTTCCGCGCAGATCGAGCTCGAGAGCTAACTTGGGCTTTCACCAGTGATGTATTCGATGGATTTGATCGACAAGCAAGGCCAGCGATAGATTATCTTTGCATGACTACTTATGATGCATCGTTGAAGTTACCTGTTTTGTTCCAGCCGCAAGTCCATAGAAATATTCTTGCTGAGGTGTTGCAAGAAAATGGAATGACTACTCTGAGAACTGCAGAGACTGAAAAATATGCCCATGTAACATATTTCATGAATGGTGGAATTGAAAAACCGTATGAAGGTGAAGATAGAAAGCTTGTAAATTCCCCCGATGTTGCAACATACGATTTACAGCCTGAGATGAGTGCCAGGGAAGTAGCAGATAATGTTATCGATGCAATTAAAGCAAATCACCATGATTTGATAATTGTCAATTTTGCCAATGGCGACATGGTTGGCCATACAGGTATTCTGGATGCTGCAATTTCAGCATTCAAGACTCTGGACGGCTTGCTGTCGGAAATAGTAGCGGAACTATTGAAATCAGACGGTACAATGCTACTTACAGCTGATCATGGTAATTGTGAAGAGATGATTTCTGACGATGGAAAAGTGTTGACAAATCACTCTCTGAACGAAGTTCCATTTGTAATAATTGGCAACGAAAAGTACAAAATAAGGAGTGGTGAAACTGGACTTGTTGACATAGCTCCGACGGTTCTGGATTTGCTTGGTCTGGCACAGGCTGAAGGAATGACTGGGAAGTCACTATTGATTAAATAACAATAAGTTACAAAAATGTGTTTTTTTTGATAAAATGGTAGACATTCATATATCAAAGTGATATAGTTCAGAGTTAACACATTGGCGATTATGCCAGTTGATTCATCTTCCACACTCGGTGGCCTACTCTTGACAAAGTAAATGAATTATGTGTTAGGTAAATTCGGCTAACGCAACTTCTGTTGAAGCAAATTTTTTTGAGGAGACGCAAAACTATGAAGAGAATGATCTACGGTGCAGTAGCACTGATGCTTGTTCTGTCTGGTGCAGCCTATGCCCAGATTACAGACATGAACGACGTTCAGCTATATGACGCCGTGACTGGTGATCCTATCAGTCCTTATGACGGACAAGTTGTTACAGTTCAGGGAACCCTTTATGTTGAAAATGGAACTTATAATGGTGGAACTCACTACATCCAGGATGCAACTGGTGGTATGAATTTTTACCTGACCGGCGCTCCAGCTTATGTTTATGGTGACGTTATTCAGGTAACAGGTGAGGTTTCCACTTATGGCGGCGAGATTAACATCTACATGCCATCAAGCTATACTTTCATAGAACATGTTGACCCAATTGATCCAGTCACCGCAACCATTGGTGAGCTTTTGAGTGACTACGAATGGGTTGGAAACTATGTATATGCAGAAGGTGAAGTTTCATCAGTTGATGGCAACTCAAAGTTTTATATGTTTGATGGAACAGACACTATTCAGGTATACATCGATGATACAACTGGTATAAATCTTGGCGCAGTTGCTGTTGGTGATATCTATGGTGTTTCTTCACCATGCGTTGTTTACAACGGTGAGATTGAGCTGAAGCCTAGAGTTCAAGGTGACCTTGTTGAGGATCCATCTGGTGACACTGCTCCAGTTATCTCCAATGTTGCTCCTTTGAGCTGGGTTGGCGAAGCTGCAGACCCTATCACAGTTGATGCAAGCATTGTCGATGATCTTGGTGTAACAAGCGCAATGCTTTACTACCGTGATGATGCTGGTGACTCAACTGGTGCATTCATCCCTGTTGCAATGAGCAATGTTAGTGGAGACAGCTGGCAAGGTACAATCCCTGGTGGAATGACCGGTCGCCAAGTTGATTTCTATGTTGAAGCAAGTGACGTTGGCCAAACAGTAGTAAGCCCAGGTGATGCACCTGCTGGCTGGTATGAGACTGCTGTCGGTTTCACTTCAATTTATGACTGTCAATATGCTGATCCTGATCTGGAATACCAGGGATCATCATTGCGTGACAAAGTTGTTAGTATTCGCGGTATCGTAACTGCTGGTACTGGCGACGTTGGTGCCAACTCCAAATTTAACCTTCAGGATGGAACCGGAGCATTCACTGGTATTCTGGTTTATGAAGGTTCTGCATCAAACTATGTATTGCCAGGTGACCAGGTTGCTATTGGTGGATACATTGACGAGTACTACGGATTGACTGAAATGATTCCTCACAATGGTGGGGCAGTCTATATAGAATCATTTGGAAACGATCTTCCAGAACCTGCTATTGTTGACACTCGTGTTCTTGCTGATAACAGCTTGGAAGACGGCAACGGCATTCTTGGTGAAGCTTATGAATCTGTATGGATTAAAACCGCATCTTCTACAGTTCTGGATACTCTAGGTTACGGTGAATGGATTATTTCTGACACAGGTGCTCGTGCAGACTCTGTTGTTGTTGATCCTATAATCACTTTATCTTATGAGCCAATTATTGGCGACCAGGTAACAGTTGAAGGTTACATGAACTACAGCTACGGCGATTATGTAATCGTTCCTATCAGTGATGCTGGTATCGTTACTGGTGAATCAGCTGTGAATGAAATTCCTATGCCTGCTGGTGGATTCCGGGGCATCGCTCCAAACCCATTCAACCCAATGACTGAAATCAGCTTTGTTATGAATCATGATAACATTGCTCAACTCAATGTGTATAACATGCGCGGTGAGTTTATCAAGTCTCTGGTTAATGGTCCGTTAGCTACTGGTGACTATGTCATGCAGTGGGATGGTACCAACCATGACGGTCAAAGCGTTTCAAGTGGTACTTACTTCGCGCGTCTGCGTATAGGTACCGAAGTTCTTCAAGTCAGAAAAATGTCACTGGTCAAGTAACATTTGCTGACAAGTTGAGCGATCCTCAGAGGCCCCGGGAGTTCGTCCCGGGGCTTTTTACTGCCATATAGTTGACATCCTGCAACAATTGTATTAAACTGTCGTATTAAACAAATGTTTGAATAAGCCTAATTTGTTGACAGGAGCAAAGATGTCAGTAAATGACACAAAAGAACAACTGCTCGATACTGCAGAACGGTTGTTTGCCGACAAGGGATATGAGTCTGTTTCAGTACGCGATATTGCTACTGAAGCCGATGTCAATCTTGCAGCAATCAACTACCATTTCCAAGGCAAGGACAACCTCTATCAAGAGGTGCTTTTGCGTCGTGTTGTGCCCAAACGAGACAAAATTCTGAACAGTTTACAGCAAGTTATGATTGGCGGAAAACCAGAACTGAACAAACTTCTGTCTGCTTTTGTAAGGGCCCATCTCGAGGATGCACTGGCATCCGAGCAGGGAGCTGTTGCACTGAGGCTGGTTGCACGTGAATTGACAGAGCCAAAACATGGTGCTGAAATTATTTGTCGTGAAATGATTGCCCCGGTTCATACCGCTTTTTCCCATGCCTTGATTCAGGCAAGACCAGAGCTTGAGATGCAGGAATGTGCGCGTATTATCAGCAGCATTGTTGGTCAGGTTGTGCATTTTACAATGCGATGGCGGAACACCAGACCAGGTGAAGCACCTGGGCATGATACCGATCAAATGCGCCATGCGTTTCCATCGTTATTTGGTAGTTTGGAAGATTATATTTCAGAAACTGTTACACATATCACTCGATTTTCAGTTGGTGGGGTTGAGGCTCTGCTCAACAAGGAGGGGAAATAGATGAGGTATCTTTTTGTAGCTTTACTGTTGATTGGCGGATGTTCGCTTGCGCCTGATTATCAGAGGCCGGATGTGACCGATGCTCCGCAGCAGTGGGTTGAAGACCCCGGAATGACCATTTTACCAATTGTTGAGTATGGCTGGTGGCGTCAGTTCGGAAATGCTGAACTGGACTCACTGGTTGAGACTGCGTTGCGAAGAAGCCCAGCATTAGGAATGGCTGTAGCAAGTGTCAATCAGTCGCGTGCTGCAGCTGGTGGAGCTTCATCTGCCAGATGGCCGTCGGTTAATATTGGAGGAAGCTCTTCACGTTCAAGAATGACCTTGAGTCAATTCGGAATGCCGGGTTCAATTTACAACACATTATATAGTGCGTCGGCAACGACCGGATATGAGCTGGATTTATGGGGTCGATTATCAGACAGCAATAAAGCAGCATGGGCACAGGTTGCTGCAAGTGAAAATGATTTACTGACAGTCCGCAGAACCTTGATTGCCGATGTTGTTCGCACATGGCTGGAAGTCAGGCAATTTGACGGAGCTGTGGGGTTGTCAAAGAAAACAGTTACAAGTCAGAAGCAGAATCTGGAGATGGTCACTGATCGCTATAACAGTGGTGTAGTGACTGCATTGGATGTACATCTTGCACGTCAGGCAGTGTCCTCATCGGAAGCGGTTCTAGTTGTTCGCAGATCTGATCTGTCACGTACAAAACGAAGGCTGGAAATTTTGTGCGGGCTTTATCCGACAGGAAAAGTTGGCCAAGGTGCAGAACTTGTTAAACTTCCTGAATTGATGAAAATGCCAGCCGGGTTGCCATCGGAGTTGCTTGAAAAAAGGCCCGATATTGCTGCAGCGGAATCAAGATTAGTTGCAGCTTATGCGCAAGTTGGTTCAGCCAGAGCAGGCCTGTTTCCAAGGCTTTCACTCACTGGAGAAGCAGGCGGTAGAAGCGGCATCCTTTCAGAATTGCTGGACGATGCGCCATCCATATGGACACTGGCAGCAAATATTTCTATGCCGTTATTGAATCGTGGACAGCAGATGAGTCAGGTTAAATCAGCTCATGCGCAGGTTGAACAAGCAGAAGCAAATTATGTGCAAACCGTTTTGCGTGCATTTGGTGAAGTTGAGAACCTGTTGGCCTCAGATGAGTTTTTGCAACAGCAGCGTCGGTTTGTAAAAGAATCAGTCAAGTCGGCTGAGAATGCGCTGGAGCTGTCCAGAGATAGATATCAAAGAGGGCTTGGCACGTTGATGTTGGTGCTTGAGTCCGAGCGCAGGTTGTGGCAATCGAAGACAGAATTGTTGGGTGTTGAAAGAGCATGCAGGACAAACAGAGTTAACCTGCTTTTGGCTTTGGGTGGATCATGGGATATAAGGGAGAATTCAGATGAAAAATAAATTACTACCAATTGTGATTGTTATTGTAGCGCTTGCTGTGACATACATGATGTTGAAAATGAAACCGGAAGCACCTCGCAAGCCGATTCATAAAGAACAGCCAGTAGTTTCAGTCTACACCATAAATGATGAAGTTCCTCAAGTTGTTGTCAGCGGTTTTGGAACTGTACATGCACGCGAAAAAATTACTGTTGTGCCGATGGTTACTGGCATCGTTGTAGAAAAGCATTCGTCGTTTGAAGACGGAGGGGTTTTTAAAGAGGGCGATGTGCTTCTGCAGATTGATGAAGCAGATTATAAATTTGCAGTGCAAGCGGCTGAAGTTCAGGTCGCACGTGCTGAGCTTGGTCTGGCAAGAGCTCAACAGGAAGCTGAAATTGCCAAGCGGGAATGGAATCAACTTTCTGATAACACAAGAAAAGCAAAACCAAATCCTCTGGTACTTCATGCTCCGCAAATGCGGATGGCTACTGCTGAACTTGATGCTGCAATAGCGCAACTTGGTAAAGCGGAGCTGGATCTTGATCGATGCAAAATTGTTGCTCCCTTTAATGGTAGAGTCATGGAAGAAAACGCAGACAAGGGTCAGTATCTTCGAGCCGGGAATCCTGTTGGTGTAATCCATTCAATTGCAGAAGCTGAAGTCGCGATTCCACTTGATGACAGCTATTTGCAGTTTATCGATATCCCTGTTTGCAGTGGACATGCCAGTGCAGGATCAGCTGAAATAATTGCAGACTTTGCAGGAAAAAAATATAGCTGGAAAGGCAAAGTTGCACGCACTTCTGGTGGTGTGGATATCAAGAGCAGACGTATCGATGTTATTTTATCTGTTGAAAATCCTTATCACTCAACTATGCATAAACCATCGTTGATGGAGGGGATGTTTGTTGAGGCTGTAATCCATGGGCAAAAGATTGAAGGTGCTGTCGAAATTCCACGTGAAGCTTTGAAGAACAACAATTGCTGGGTAGTTGAAGATTCAAAGCTGGTTATCCAGGAAGTTGAAGTTCTACATCTGGAAAACGAAACAGCAATTGTTCGTGGATTGTTTTCGGGAGATAAGGTTGTGACATCGCATCTCGAGGTTGTAACTAATGGAATTGAAATTGTTATAGCAGGGGAGAACCAATAATGAACAGACTTGTCGAATGGTTCACCGGCAATCATGTTGCTGCAAATCTGCTGATGTTATTCATCGTATTAGCTGGATTGATGAGCCTCAAATCGATTAAACAGGAAGTGTTTCCTAGTATTAATCTCGATCGGGTGATTATTACAGTTCCATATCTTGGTGCAAGTCCGGAGGATGTTGAAGAAGCTGTTTGTGTTAGAGTTGAAGAAGCAATTCAGGGCATCGATGGCATAAAAAGAATTACTTCCACAGCAGTTGAAAACAGTGGAACTGTAATTGCAGAGATGGAACTTGATGTTGATCAGCAAAGGGTTTTGGATGATGTCAAACAGGCTGTTGACAGGATCATAACGTTCCCTGAGGAAACTGAAAAACCTGTAGTACAGATTATGGAATCCAAGGAACAGGCAATCAATGTTGTCGTTTATGGAGATGTTGATGAAAAATCTCTGAAGGTAACTTGTGAAAAAGTAAGAGATGATTTGTTGTTACTGCCAGCTGTTAGTATGGCTGAAATTGTTGGGACAAGACCTTATGAAATATCTATTGAAATAAGTGAAGAGACGTTGAGAAAATATGGGCTGACGTTTGAGCAGGTAACTGGTGCAGTCAGAGCCGGCAGTATGGATTTACCTGGCGGCTCAGTTAAAACAAATGCAGGCGAAATTCTGGTTAGAACCAAAGGCCAGAGATTTACTGGTAAGGAATTTGCTGACATCACAATTATTTCCACTGCTGATGGTGCACGCATAAAACTTGGTGAAATTGCAAAAGTAATTGATGGTTTCAAGGATCAGGATAGCAGGACAAATTTCGATGGAAAACCGGCTGCCCAGATTGCTGTTTACAGAGCTGCCGATGAATCGGTTCTTGATGTGACGGGTGCAGTAAATGAATATATTGAATTGAACCGAGATGCACTTCCTGCCGGCATGACAATGGAAGCATGGGCAGATAGAGCAGTAATTTATCGTGGCCGTATGGAATTGATGACTCGCAATGGAGTTATCGGTCTGATCCTGGTTTTTGGCTGCCTTGCTCTGTTTCTACAACCTAGACTTGCGTTCTGGGTTGCTCTTGGAATCCCGATTTCATTTATGGGTGGATTCTGGATACTGCCATGGTTTGGCGGTTCATTGAATATGATATCCATGTTTGCATTTATTATAGTCCTTGGTCTGGTTGTTGATGATGCAATTGTGATAGGTGAAAATATTTATGCACATCGGCAGATGGGTAAGGGTAAGTTCAAGGCCGCAATAGAGGGCACAAAAGAAGTAGCAACTCCTGTTATTCTGGCAATAGCAACTACAGTTATTGCATTTTATCCACTGGCTGCAGTTGATGGAATTATGGGCCGATTCCTGGGCGTGATTCCAGTTGTTGTTATTTCGGTTTTATTAGTTTCGCTGGTTGAAGGGTTGCTGATTTTACCTGCCCACCTCTCAACAGTTCCCGACAAATCTAAAACAAAACCTCGTGACGGGATTATGGGCCTTCAGGAAAAGTTTTCAACTGGCTTTGAAAACTTTATTGAGAAAAAATACAAGCCGTTACTTCAATGGTCACTGAGCCACAAAGCAATTGTGTCAGCTGTTGCAATTGCATCGATGTTGCTGATGCTTGGTTATGTCAAAGGTGGACATATCAAGTTTGTATTCATGCCTAAAATTGATGCTGACAACATGATTTGTGTTGTGGATATGCCTGCAGGAACAACTGTTCAGCAAACTGAAAAAGCTATTGCGCAAATTTCTTCCGGGCTCAAGGAACTTGATAAGGAACTTACGGAAAAATATGGAGCAACAGTTTTTGAGCATACTTTCACGACTATCGGAACACAGCCAAGAGGTGGCATCAATATGCCTGGCGGTGGAACCGACAAATCATTTTCAGGTGCGCACAAAGCTGAAATAAATGTTGAACTGGTTAAAGGTGAAGATCGCAAAGTCTCCAGTGGAGACATGACCAGAAGATGGAGAGAGCTATCGGGCCCTGTTCCCGGAGCTGTATCTGTTACATTTTCAAGTAATCTGTTTCACGGCAGTGCGCCACTGGAACTGCAGATGTCATCACATAATGTCAACCTGCTGACTGAAGCATCGGAAAAAGTAAAGCTGGAGCTCTCAACTTACCCTGGAGTTACAGATGTAACCGATAGCTACGAAGAGGGAAAAGTTGAGCTCAAGCTTAAACTTAAACCAGAAGCGAGAACTCTTGGGTTAACATTGAATGATCTGGCTCGACAGGTCAGACAAGGTTTTTATGGTGCAGAGGCTTTGCGCATACAACGTGGCAGAGACGATGTTCGTGTGATGATTCGTTATCCAGAATCAAACAGGCAAAGCATTGGTGATATAGAAAAAATGCTGATCAGGACACCCAATGGTATTGAAGTTCCTTTCAGCAAGGTGGCAATTGTTGACCGGGGCAGAGGGTATGCATCGATCAGCAGAATGGATCGCAGACGGATAGTCAGTGTAATTGCTGATGTCGATGAAAAAGTAACCAACGCAGGACAGGTTCAGACTGCTTTAACCAATGAGCTGATTCCGAAACTGAAAGCAGAATATCCATCTCTTCATTTCTCATTTGAAGGTGAAGATAGAGACAAAAAAGAATCTATGGAGAGTCTGGGTAATGGGTTTGTTATGGCCTTGATTCTGATTTTTGCATTACTTGCAGTTCTGTTCCGATCCTACACGCAGCCTTTAATAATCATGACCGCAATTCCATTCGGATTTTTAGGCGCGGTACTTGGCCATGTGATTATGGGCAAAGACCTGACATTGATAAGCAGTTTTGGAGTGGTTGCTCTTACGGGAGTTGTGGTAAACGACTCATTGATTATGGTCGATTTTATAAATCGTAAACTGAAAACCGACGGCAATTTATTGCAGGCAGTTATTGCGAGTGGGACTCGAAGATTCAGGCCAATTATTTTGACATCGTTGACAACTTTTGCAGGGTTGAGCCCACTGTTACTGGAAAAAAGTCTGCAGGCGCAGTTTCTGATTCCGATGGCTATCAGTCTCGGTTTTGGGGTGTTGTTCGCAACTGCAATTACTCTGATTCTGGTTCCAGTTAGCTACACTGTTCTGGAAGATTTCAAACGTAAGTTTGGACATGGCAGAAAAGTTGATTAAATTTTCTCTGGCTGGAATAATAGTTAATATTTGCATCTATGCAACTAATTGACTATACTATTCCAGTAGGTATTTTGAACACAAAAAAGGATGGAATAAAATGAGTACAGACTTGATTAAAGTTTCCAGCTCAGCCATTGAAGCATTGGCAGGGTTGGACATTCCGGAGGATGGCCCTCAGGCAATCCGATTTTACTTTCAGGGGTTTGGTTGAGGCGGTCCCTCAGTGGGAATGGCTCTGGATGAGCCTACTGGCGAAGACAAAACCTGGGAAATCGAAGGCAGAAAGTACTGCATGGCTCCAGATGTAGAACAGCAAGTTGCCCAAGGTGGCGGCCTGGTCGTTGACTACATCGATGACGGCATGCGCAAAGGCTACACAATTTCATTGGCTAGTGCTGCTGGTGGATGCAGTGATACCAGTTGCAGTAGCAGTGGTAGTTGCGGATAGTCTTTTGGTTGGGAAAATAAAAGGAGAACACAGCTGTGTTCTCCTTTTATGTTTAGCGTAGCTTAGAAATCGTCAAGACCATCCAGATCATCTATTTCATCCAGATTATCAAAGTCATCAATATTGGGGTCATCAAGGTCAACTGGTTCATCAAGACCAAAATCAATATCATCAGGATCAACAATTGCATCGTCAGACTGTTTATCAATCCAACCCTCTTTACAATCCTTTGAGCAGAATATCATTTTTTTGTATTTGATAAATTCAGCATCTTCATCGATATGCTTTTCACAATGAACACAGGCCTGGTTGTCCATTAATAATCCTCCATCACGATTCTCATTTGAAAGCTACTATATATGCAACCCAAGCCGGGGCAAGATCACCAGCTCCGCTTGGTTGAAAGTCTCCACTCGGGTTTCCATCCTTATCAGTTCCTTCCCAATAAATTACTACTTCCTTGAACCCTGATTCAAGTAATAAATCACGAGTTTCAGGAATAGTCCAAATTCTCCAGTCGTACTGGAAAGCATTTTCCATCTTGCTGTCGTCAGGAAAACGGAAATGGATGTTACATTTATAGGAGTGAGTGATGGGATTGAACTTGTCCTGATCCCAAATATAAGTGAATCCGTCATACTCACGCTCTTCAAATTGAACGACTTGAGCTTCAGGTCCACCAAAGATATCCAGCATTAACATTCCCTGATCAACAAGGGAATTCAAGCTGCTCAAAAAGTATTGTTTCAATACCTTGCGGTCATGAAAACCCCACCAGGAGAAGTTTGTTGCGGCTATGATTTCAGTAGATGGGTCGGTAACGTTCAAAACATTGTCGCAAATCAGAGAAACTCTTTGTGCAGCAGGACCAATATGGTTGAGATTATTTTCTCTTCCCCATTGCAAGGTTGACTCGTCAAGATCGATGCCGATTGCGTGATTGCTTTCACGTCTTTCGACCCATTCCTTGCACATTAATGCAGTGCCGCAAAAGTCTTCGCGCAGGTACTGGGGCGTCCGGCCAAATTGTTCAATAAAAACACGATCCATGAACTCGACTTCTGTATCAGCACTCTGGACTGAAGTTTCATATAGTTTATGTTTATCGGCACGACCTGCTGTCAGGTAGTTCATTATTTATTACCTCAGTGGTTTATGTTCGCGAGCAAAGTACTCGTCGGTCATGTTGCGTGTTTTCTTTGCAAGTAAAATCAACGCCAGCAAGTTTGGTAATGCCATTAAGCCTAAAGCTGAGTCGCCAAAATTCCAGACAATTTCAAGTGAGAATATTGCACCAAGAAAATGCGTTATGCAAAAGATGATTTTGTATGGCAGAATTGATTCAGTACCGAAGAGGTAAACCATCGCTCTGTCCCCGTAGTAGCTCCAACTGATGGCGGTTGAAATACCAAACAGGAAAACCCCGACAGTAATAATCAGATAGCCATATTTCCCAAGGCCTCTTGTAAAGGCGGCCGCAGTTAGCGGTGAACCATTGAGAGACATATCGCCGTGCAGAGTAAGGTCGGGTATGTCTTCAGAAACAATTTTACCTTCATGGATTTCAAGCACTCCAATCCAGTTGCTGTCGTCTGCAGTAATAACAGGGCTGATTACTGTGCTGTGGTTACGGACTATCAAGACGTCTTCAGGTTCCCCGTTGTCAACGTTGACAGTGCCGGTAAAACGATCGCTTTCAATAATGCGACCATTGGTTGCTACCGATGCATCGGCTGTAATAAAAGTCAGTGAGGATTGAGAGTTGATTGGCAATGAGTCGTAATGTTTTTCAGTCCAGACACCAGTAATAAGAATGACCAGGCCGGTGATAGTACAGATAATAAGCGTGTCAATCATCGGCCCAAGCATAGCTACAACACCTTCGCGTACAGGCTCATCAGTTTTTGCTGCAGCATGAGCTATCGGTGCTGAACCCTGGCCAGCTTCATTGGAAAAAATACCACGCTTGACACCCCAGGTGAGCATGAAAATAAATGAACCGCCAGCAAAACCGCCGATACCTGCAGCAGGTTCAAATGCTGACGTAACAATGTTTGCCAGAGTTGCTGGTACTTGTCCAACATTCATGAACAGAACAATCAGCCCACCGGTGACATAAATGACTGCCATATATGGGACCAATCTACTGGTGACCGAGCCAATGCGTTTGATGCCTCCCAGAATTACCAGCGCTACAAGGCCGGAAGTTAAAAGCCCGGTAATCCATGTAGGGATACTTAGGTCACTTCGTAACTGATCAGCAACAGTAAAAGCTTGAATGCTGTTGCCGGAACCGAAGCTGGAAATTACTGCACAAGCTGCAAAGAAAACCGCAAGCGGCTTCCACGATTTCCCCAGTCCTTTTTCTATATAGTACATCGGCCCACCAGCAGCGGTGCCGTCTTTAAGTATTGTTCTATATTCCATAGACAGTGTGCACTCGGCATATTTCAGAGCCATGCCAAATGTTGCTGTTACCCACATCCAGAAAAGTGCTCCCGGTCCGCCATAGTGAATTGCTGTTGCAACACCGGCAATATTTCCAATGCCCACAGTTGCAGACAACGCAGTTGTCAACGCCTGGTAGTGAGGCAGGTCACCTTCGTGCTTGGGGTCGTCGTACTTCCCGCGCAATACATCGATACCGTGTTTGATTTCACGTAACTGTATGAAGCGAAGAAAAACTGTGGTAGCAAGTCCTGTTAT
>JAAESD010000591.1 GCA_024229695.1 bacterium | reverse complement strand
CCATCATCATTAGGCAGGGTCAGTGTGTAACTGGTTAGGGAACTGTTGGCCGGTGCTTGAATCTTGACGTACTTAGAGTTGGTCTCGCTATTAAGCGTCAGAGCACCAGAATTTGTGGAATCACCTTTGATGATTGCTTCAGCATCAAAGTTCACGTCACCAGTGAAAGTCGCTCCATCTAACGGTGCATATGAACTCAGGATACTAATGACCGATCCACTGCTGTCTTTAATAAACAATTGTGGATCAGTACTGCTGTAATTGATGGCAAGTTCACCGTAATCCAACTGAGCTGATGTGGGCGCTTTAGCAGCACCACTGACCAGGACACTACTGCGCTTATGCTGGATTTTAGTCATCTCTATTGATTACTTCTTATCTATTTCAAGTATATCTAGGACTCAGCTATCTTCCGCCAAAAGATAGTAGCTACCGGACCTCAAGTGTGCGTAAGCTTGCTGTGTGATTGATAGGTCTGACTCCATGTCAATAAAGAACTTAAGTTCACGCGGATTGATTTGTGTAACATGCCCATTGAAACGCACATCGGTGGGATTGCATGAAACAGCACCGATCGGGAACTTACCTTCATCGCGTGCTTTTTTTGACGTATAGACATCAAGAGAGATATGACCGATGTAACCTTTTTTGTAATCGATATCAGCTCGACCTCCATCAGCTGTAACTCCATCTGCCCGAGAAGAGTCCTTTGGAAGGGGAATATCCTCAAGGCGCTTTTCCTGGCGGATTTCGTTGATCAGGTGATAAGCATCAGGGATTGTCAAGTCTGTGTTTGGAATAGTGAATTCACGAATTAGAGCCATGATTATGTCAGCGATTCTTTGAGTTCATTCAGTTCTATTTTAAGCTCTTTAATGGCTTCAATGAAGAGTCCTGCTAAGTTTCCATAGCTAACACCATACTCATCGACATCCTCAGCATATGTGACTACTTCTGGGACAACCTTCTCGACTTCCTGGGCGATGACACCAAGCTCAGTCTTTTCATTTACAGTCTTGTCAACGTTGATCTTGTTATATGAAACGCCACGCAAGTTAAGGACCTTGCTTAGTGCCGAAGTGATAGTTTTAATGTTTGTCTTTTTGCGTTCATCAGAGTAAGCAGTAATGTTTCCTGTTGCATAAATCGCTCCAGTGACATAGAGATCATACGAGGAAGAAGTACTTGAACCTGCTACACCCATGCAACTATCACCACGATTCCAATAAAGATTCCATCCTGTACCATTTTCTTGATACCAACCACCATTACCATTTTTCCACATAGTGGCGTTATAGTAATTCTGGTTGTCCAATATCATCAGCCCAGCCCAGCCGCCTCTTTCTCCATTTATTCGCCAGGTTCCATAAGAACTGGTCGTATTTGGCATAAGATGAGCACTGTTCGTCGCTGTGTAAAATCCAGCATCAGATGTATTTAGCCAATTATATTTATAGGTATAAGCACTACTGCCATTAAAGTGCCACTGCACTGAGCCCAAGTCTTCACTGTCGTAGAATCGAATTCCGCCATAACTTTGTTGAGCACCCATGCGAATACCGGTGTGCCAACGCAGGTCTAACTTGGTGTAATTACCTCCGTAGTTTTCAGTGTTCGTACCAAGGTGATAATTAGCAAAATCATTACCGCCACCAAAACTCATTCTCGAATAGGAAACTGAGTTGTAATGATTATTTGCTGGATAACCATTGACAATCAAGCTATCATTATGTCTTGTGTTAACTGTTCCGAAATGATGATTTGACCAATTGTTAGAAGCACCTGCACGCCAAAACCAATTATTAGGTGTGTGATTGCCTGCGCCATTGTTACATGTTCTGTAATTGATATGCAAGTCGGTACTTTGAGACCCAATCATTAGCTCAGCGCCATATCCCTGAATCTCAACGGTATGGTAGGCATGATTTCTACCAAAAACTGCATTGGCAGTAGCTGTTGTTCCCGTATTGACTATGCCTTGAAATGTAATTGAGCCAGATGTAGTGTCATTGGCATCAGACCTTAAGAAGCTTGATGACTGTAGTCCGTCCAAGAGATCAGCATCTAAACCAGATCCAGCTCCATCGTTATTGCTGTCCCATATTGTGCGCCATGATGTCCAACTGTTTCCATTTGCACCACCGCTATAGTCACCCATTCGATACTTGAGTGCAACGCCTCCATAACTACTGCCATACGGAACATACATTTGTAAGGTTCCACCACCGCCTGAATAGCTTTGCGTGGTAATAACCGTTCCATAACTAAACCAGCCTTGGGTACTGCTAACAAAATCAACACGCTGACCGAAATCCCAGCTGGCAGGAGTAGTACTTGCACTGGTAAGATAAGTACCTCTTGATGCTAATAGGTTGGCCTTGTCGGAAGTTAGCCCAGCTGCAATATGAGATTGAAAGTCTGATTTAGAGAGTTGGTAATACCATCCACTACTTTCAACAACGTAACTTGTAGGAGTCTGATTAGCATCAGCACCTGTTCTTGAACGCAGCCACCCACCTACACCATCAGAAGTTCCAGCTATTAAATGTCTCCCACGAATATCTCCTGATCCATCTCTTTGAACTATGGTTGAAGTGCTGTAAGCAGTGTTTGGTTGTAAACCATCAAGCAAATCCGCATCTAAACCAGAACCTGAACCATCAACTGTAAGCAGTGCTGCTAATATTTCAGCACCGGTTTGGTCTGCTGTAGCGCTAGTTTCAATACCACTCAGCTTTGTAAACAGTGCATCGGTAAAAGCATTTGTCTCTACTTCGTACAGTGCTTTGATCTCAGCACCCGTTTGATCAGCGGTTGCACTGGTTTCAATTGCATCAAGCTTCGATTTATCAGCCGTTGACATTGCTGCATAGGCCCAGCTCAAGCCACCAGAGCCATCGGTACTAAGTACCTCTCCGCTACTGCCTGTGCTGCTTGGCAGAGTCAGGGTGTAGTTAGCAGAAGCACTGTTGGCTGGTGCTTTGATATTGACAGCATGGGTGTTCTGCTCACATGTCAGCGTGAGCTTGCCAGATCCATTGGTTGAATCACCCTGGATCGTGACAGCACCATCAAAGTCGACATCGGTATTGAAGGTGCAGTCTCCAGTAAAGGTCGCACCAGAGAGAGGAGCGTAAGGTTCAAAGAAGCTGACGACATTCCCGCCACTATCTTTGTAGAACAGCTGGGGATCAGTGCTGCTGTAGTTGATCGCTAGCTCGCCATAGTCCAGTTGGTTGGAAGCAGGGACCCGAGCAGATCCCGACAGAAGGGCGCTACTACGCTTCAGTTGAATCTTGGTCATGATTATTCACCCTTGAGTTCTTTGACTTCTTGACGTAACTCTTTAATGGCCTCGACGAGAAGCCCGACAATATTTCCGTACGCCACGGTAAGTTTTCCATCATCATCTTCTCGAACCACTTCGGGTAGAACCTTTTGCACGTCCTGGGCGATCACACCAGCGTGTCTGACGCCCTGGTCTATGTCAATACGCTCAAAGGTGACACCGTTGATTTGATCAACTTTATTTAATGCCTGTTCAATAGGCTGAATATTAGTTTTAAGAGATCGGTCAGAATAAGCAGTAACGTCACCCGTTGCTGTCCAGTTACCAGAGGAATCAGAATAAGCAAGCCAAGCACCACCGAGGCCTCCAAAGCCTACTTTTCCCGAGCTGTTGAATATAATGTGAGCTTTGTAAGTAGTGGATTGCTTTAAGGCAATATAAGAATGATAGCTGCTATTTGAACCAACTTCAATGTCGAGCGAATATTGGCTAGCCGTTTTTAATTTTATCTGTGTAGCATTGTTACCTGTCAATCTAACTGCGTTAGTTGCTGATAATTCATAAGTAACTAAATTGCCTTGGCTTGGGTTGTAACTAAGGTGCTGATCTGCACGAAGTCGTGATGAACTTGTACGGTCGCCAAACATCAAATAGCGTGTACCGTTGCCATTGTTATCATTAAGAACATTAACATTTGTCGCTGTCGTTGCTGTTGTTGCTGATGAAGCGGAGCCTGCACTTGTGGCATAAGCAACTTCTGCACCTGCGTGGTAAGTGTCACCGTTATATCCTTGAATTAGCCAACGAGAACCAGTCCAATGAGTTTGAACGCTGTAATCAGAATTATTATCTCTTCGATAGAGTCTGGTAACTCCTCGACTATTTCGACTGTCACCATTTAGAGATGAGTTATAAGTCGTCTGTACAAAAGCTGTGTCGGCTTTCCCGTTGAGTGCTAACGAGTTTGAAATAGCATTGTTCGCATCCTGCTTGGCATTGAGCGCAGTTTGGAGGCCATCAATATTTGCGATGACATGATTATGACTATCATCGGCGACGGTTGCTGTGATACTAACGTTACTTGTTCCATTAAAATTTACACTTCCAGAAACATCACCGGTCAACGAGATGCTCCTAGATGTTGCCAAACTAGTTGCTGTGGCACTATTTCCTGTGATGCTAATTCCCCAGGTACCAGTTGCACTTGTTCCAGTTACACTAGGAGCACCAACGTTAGAATAATTCAGAGATACTGAGCCAGTGAACCCATTGACTGAAGTGACCGGGTAGGTAATACTATTGCTTAAGTTTGTAATTGCAGTATCTGTATACTGCTTTGTTGCTGGCATTAATGCACTAGTTGGATCACTATTGAGCACAAGGTCGCCCGTAAGTGTTCCACCTCTTAGCTGCAGATAGTTGTCTGTAAGACCTAAAACATTACCAGCGGAATCTTTGAAGAAAAGCTTTGGGTCTGTAGTGTTATAGTTAATTGCAATTTCACCAAAGTCAAGCTGACTTGCAAGAGGCGGCTTTGCGTTACCAGATACAAGCGTGCTGCTTCTTTTGAGTTGAAGTTTCACAGTATTCCCGCTATTCTATAACCTTATTGTACTCAATCAAGTTGCATATACGCCGCCGTCAATAGTCCCAGCAGAGAGAGTTCCAGTAACACTTACATTGCCGCTAGCAGTTAGATCAACGCATCCAATATTGCCACTAGCTGTCACTCCCACAGTGGTCACACTACCAGTCGTCGTCAGATTCGCTCCACTAACAGTTCCAGAAGCAGTGATACCGACGATGGTCAGATTGCCTGTACCAGTGAGGTTGACAGCAGAGATGTCAGCGGAAGAGGTGACATTGCCAGTCAACGAGCCTCCCGTTGTCGCCAGTGCCCCAACGTCTGTGTGAGCAAGACTGACACTGCCTGTATAGCCGTTGACCGAGGAGACGGCATCAGCAGGAGTAGCTAGCTCGACCCAGTCACCGATCACGCTGGGGTTTGTCCCAACAATCACCCAGGTAGAACCAGTGTCTGTGCGGATAGCCCAGTCACCCTTTTGACCTGACAAGGCAAGCAGGGCAGTCTGGTTTGCGACTGTGCCCAGGTACTCCGTAACTGCCAGGGATGGGAGCTGGGAGGTAGGCACAAGACCACCGACCAAATCTGCCTTGCCGTTCAGAGCAGTCTGTTGAGCTGTAGAGACAGGCTTGTCAACATCAGCGGTGTTGTCGACATTGGCCAATCCGACATCTGATTTGGTCAGAGCATTGAAGGCATTCTGAACCGCAGTGGAAATAGGCTTGTTGACATCCGAGGTGTTGTCGACGTTTGCCAAGCCGACATCAGCTTTCGTTAAATTACTGATTGTGGTGTTGACACCTGCGATCTGAGTCGTAATTGTCGAATTTAACGTTGAAACCTCGCTAGTAATACGGGTATCAACAGTGTTGATCTCACCGTCAACAAACTGTTTGTTGCTGGCATGCAAGCTGTGATTAGGGACTGCCTCAATAAGCAGGTGGTCCGTAGCTCGGAGTTGCTCCTGGTAACCAGCTGGATTTAAAACTGTTGCCTTAACGTTAGCCATATCACACAACTGTAGGAGTTTCAATATCAACAGCAAGCCTGTTAGCAGCTGCTGCAACACCACAAGGGACGACAACCTTGTTGGGAGTTGTTGTATCAGGTGTCAGTGTCCAGTTACCTGGAGTGACACTGCTTAAGTAGTAGTACGAACCAATATTGAAGGAGCTCGAAGAATTTGCTCCATCAACACAAACAGATAGGTCTGGGATGAGAATGTTGGCGTTCGTACCAACCGTTACGTTTTGACCAGATGTTGCGGTATTTGTGGCAACACCAGCAACACGAGCAGTAGCAATCGATGTTGCATCTGCCAGTGCAACTGTTCCAGTGGCAGTGACGTATAGCAGTTGACCAATGACAACATTATTGACAGAACTATCAAGCAGAGCGTCAAAGGAAACTGTTGCACCAGCGATGTTGGCAGTAATCCAATCATCGTCAGTATTTAAACGCCAAACTCCTGGATTAGCAGAGGCTGGCAGATTCGCAATGGATGTATTCGGTTGCAACCAAACATAGGAGCGACCGTACTTTGTAATCGTGTCTCCTACATTTGGCATGACATTTTTATGGTTCCACTATATTTATTTTACCTTCTTCGTCCACACTGATTTTTGGAAGCAGGGTTGTGCTTTCTTTCTCCAGCTGCTTTTTGAGAACAGTATTCAGCAGGTGCTGATAGTGCACAAGAAGCTGCGTAACGTTGATGAGATTTTCTCGAAGTGCTTCTACGTCATCGCTTTGTGATATCTCGTCTCGAAACACTCTTAGCTTCAGTTGAGATTCAAGTGACAATTGAAAGTCTTCTTTCTCAAACATATTCCAACTAGCTTTGTCTAATTTTAGCTAGATCAAACCTCTTTTAAGTATCGTGTTGCCTTTTGCTTAAATGTCTCAAAATCCTCTGAATTTGCTAGTGCAGAACGCAGTCCTTCAAACGTTGTCTGATAAGCATGAAGGCGCTCTCCAACATCAACGTGATTGTGAATAACTCGACCACGCTCATTATTTTCACTGAATTGACCAATGATTAATTTGGTGCATGCAGCGCCATCACGGTCGATACTAAAGACCTTTCCATTTCCCCCTTTCCAGCAGAAGTCTTCTCTGGAGCTGAACTCCCATGCATACTCCCAGAACGACTGCGTAGTACCAAAGTCAACAATGGTTTCTTCGCTTGTGTTTGACTTGAAGCGCAGTGCTTTCTGACTGTCAGAAGCAGTGGCTGAGAAATCAAATGTAGGCAACTCGATGTCAGAGTTCTTGATCTCAAATCGACCGTATACATCTCCTCCCTTCTGAGAAAGATACTTTCTGGCCTTTAGCTTTTTGTCAAGAGAGTCAACGCTCTTTTTGACCTCATCTTTGGTTGCTAGTTCTTCTTTGTTTGCAATGCTTTCCTTGACTAAATCAATTCGTTGATCGACGTAGATCTCAGTTGATTTGTGGAGACTGATGAGTGATTCTTTGACCTCAGCGATTCCTTCTTCTAGCTCGCCATGAGTGGCAAGAGATGACAAGTCAAGTTCTTTACTGTCAACTGCAGCGATGCGGTCCTGAAGCTCCTTGATTTGACTGCTGGTTTCAGATAAATCTGACTTAAGCACATAATCATCGATGTCACCGATGTATTCGGCTAAGTCTTCTACCTTTAATTCAACAAGTGTGTCAATTGAAATGATTTTAGAGTAGAGATCTTGCGACAAAACATCAAGGTCTCTCTGTGCAGCCTTGTGATCTACCTTATCAGCTAACTCCTTGATTGCTTGTAAAGAGAAAGCAGATAGCTTCTCGTAGTCAACAGTCAGGTATTTCTTTGAGGAGCGAGACTTGAACTTGCCTGTTTCTGGATCGAGTTCACGATCAAATGGAGCAAGACTGACGACCTCAGGTAGAACGGCACTCAATTCTTGTGCGGAAAGTCCTAACTGACGTTGACCATTACGGAAACCAAGCTCTTTAGCTAAGTCATTTTCATAGTAATAGAACGCATTGATTTCTGACAGCTTGTCCAGGGCACCGTCTAGTAATCCGTCCTTTGCCTTTAGTCTGTCATCAGAGAAATTGGTTGGGTTGATAACATGTCGCCATGCTGCCGTTCCACTGATTGTGTTGTAGACATACAAGTTTAAATCACTTGTATTGAAGTACAAGTCACCCTCGATAGGACTGCTAGGTGCAGAGGCAGCGGCAGGGGCAATGGCTTCAGCATCCAGGTCAACAACTGCTTGATCTAACTCACGAACTGCTTGGAAAATCCAGCGGTTTAAAACTGACTGATTGCGATCAGCTGGAGTGGCAGGAGTGAACTGAGAAACATTGACAAGGAGAGGGTTGACCGTACCGTAGTAGTTCTGCGTGTCTGTGCTTAAAGTAAGATCAGGGAGCGACACAGCATTTGCTGCGAGCGCAACGTTCCATGTGTTGGAGTAAAAGATATACAGAACCTGATTCTGGTTGTTAAACCAAAGAGCACCTTCAACTTCACGAGTGG
>JAAESD010000590.1 GCA_024229695.1 bacterium | reverse complement strand
TTTTCATGGCTCTACCCTTCCTGATCATCTTGTTGTAGTGAAGTGACAAAGTCACGTACTTCAGTTTCTGGTTTCTCAAGTTTTTCTCGACACTGTTCAATCAGTTTAACAGCTTTTTTAACTTCTACAGAGAGGTCATCAATATCAATTTCATCATTCTCAAGTTTGGTTATTATATCTTCAACTTCAAGAACTGCTTCACTGAAACCTGTTTTTGATTTTGCCATTGGTTACCCCTTTTTCTGTAAAGACTCAACAGTACTGCTGGTGGTTCGATCACGGAATCTTCGAGGCAGTTTGTCGCCTTTTTTCAAATCATTCATTCCACAAATAACTCTGCCATCAGAATCAGTTGTTATTGTATATCCTCTTGCCAACAACCTGGCAGGGTCCAGCAATTGAACTTTAACCGCCAGATGTTGTAACTGTTCCTGTTTACTTGCAGCAGCCCTTACGGCCAGTCGTGGCAACTGCTTTACCAGACTGTTCACCTGATCCCGTTTTGAAGTCAACAACCTTTTTGCTGCGCTCTCTAACCGTATCGGTCTTTGAGACTGTAATAGCTGAGCTGAATCAAGCCTGCCTTGAGTTTTTGCCAGCAATTGCGTCATCAAGTTGGAGAGTTTCAATTCCTGTTTGTGTAGTTTATTCTCAACCACTGGCTGTAAATTTGTTGCAAGTTGCCTGGTCAGCAAATCAGCTGTTTCCAATTTATCATCTACAACGACTAACAGTTGGTTGATTGCATCATTTAATCGTTGATCGGCTTCATCAATCAGATCCACCAGATG
>JAAESD010000589.1 GCA_024229695.1 bacterium | reverse complement strand
TTAGCAATATAATTTGCATTGAGAATAGCATTGCATGTTGCTTCATAGAGGCCGTCTTTTCCAAGCATTGCAATATACATCCAACTGATTGGCAAAATACTACCAGAGCCCCACGGAGCACCGGAAATACTTCCAACGTCAGTGTTATTCAAAGGTGTCCTAGGTAAAAAATCTATAAGGTGTTCTTTAACACCGATAGGTCCAACACCTGGACCGCCACCGCCATGGGGTATGGCAAAAGTCTTATGCAAATTAAGATGTGAAACGTCACCTCCAAACTCACCCGGAGATGAAAGCCCAACCATTGCATTCATATTCGCGCCATCAATGTATACTTGCCCACCAGCATTATGAACAATATCGCATACCTCTCTAACATCTTTTTCAAAAACTCCATGCGTGGAAGGATAAGTAATCATTATTGCTGCAAGATTTTCTTCGTGCTCTTTAGTTTTTGCTCGTAAATCATCCAAATCAATATTACCATTGTCTGCATTACTGACAACAACAACCTTCATACCTGCCATTTGAGCTGATGCTGGATTTGTGCCGTGTGCTGAAGATGGTATAAGACAAATATTCCTATTATTATCACCTCTACTTCGGTGATATCCTCTTATTGCAATTAAACCAGCATACTCACCCTGAGCGCCAGAATTTGGTTGAAGGGAAATGGCTGAATAACCTGTTGCCTCACAAAGCATCTCTTCAAGTTCACTAATCATCTGTTGATAGCCGATTACTTGGTTCATGGGAACGGCTGGATGAATTTGGGAGAATTCTGGCCAACTAACCGGTATTAATTCAGCAGCCGCATTTAGTTTCATCGTGCATGACCCAAGAGGAATCATAGACCGGTCTAGTGCAAT
>JAAESD010000588.1 GCA_024229695.1 bacterium | reverse complement strand
CAGAAATTACTTCTGGTGTTAATATTGACCGTGAGTAGCGTTAGGCAGATCAGATTGAACGTGCGCCAGGTACATCTCAGTATGCGACCGACCGTGGCGGTTCAAAAGACGAAATGCAGATGATTAACGATGGCGAAGATGCAAAGATTAGTGGTGTCGAGAATGAAGTCCTTGAGAAGTTTGAAGCTCTATCTAAAGCTTCTGATGGTCTTACAGACGAAGGTAATGCTAACTACTATGCAGATGTTGTCTATCGTAGTTCTGATTTCGTTTACTGGATGGATCATCCAGCAGGCGCAACGAACTGGGGTAGTCTCGCTGCTGGTACAACATTTACTGCACCAACAAATGCTGTTGACGCAGCAAGTCTAGTTCTAGGTGTCGGTGGTACAACAGCACCAACAGAAGGTCAGCGTCAGTCCGCATACAGCGATCACTTTAGTGATCCAGATATCGAAGATGTCAACCTAGTTATCGCTGGTCCTGCCAGTGTAAACAACGGTGGTGCAACAACTCATGGTGTATTCATCACAGACCTCGTTGAAAAACGAAAAGACTGTGTTGGGTTTATCTCACCAGATAAGAGTGATGTTGTAGGTGTAAGTAAATCATATACTTCTGCCTCTAATGTCAAAGGTTACTTTGATGTATTGGGTAGTTCTTCATACACAGTATTTGATAGTGGTTACACAAAACAGTATGACAAATACAATGATGTCTATCGTTGGGTGCCTCTAAACGCACACATCGCTGGTTCTTGTGCCCGTACTGATTATCTTGAAGATCCTTGGTGGTCACCCGCCGGCGTCCAGAGAGGTCAGATTCGTGGTTCAATCGCACTTGCTTTGAATCCAACACAAACAGAACGTGATCTACTTTATCGTGCTCGTATCAATCCAGTAACTGCTTTCCCAGGTGAGGGTACTATCCTCTTTGGTGATAAGACAGGTCTGGCACGAAACAGTGCTTTCAGTCGTATCAATGTTCGTCGGTTGTTCCTTACAATCGAAGAAGCAATCAAGGTTGCTGCTCGGTCTGTGCTCTTTGAGTTCAACGATCAGTTTACT
>JAAESD010000587.1 GCA_024229695.1 bacterium | reverse complement strand
TGACGGACTTTACATTCACCAATTGATTGGTGGACTAAAAGCTGGCGATATTCCTGCCGATGTTCGCGTTAACTGCATTGACGCACTTGTAGAAAACTATTTCAAACCAGGTACAGTTCTTCAAGGTGGATATCCACTCGATATGCGCTATGCCGGTCCTCGTGAAGGTCTGTTGCACGGTGTTTTCCGCCAGAACTTTGGGTGCACTCACATGATTATCGGTCGCGACCACGCTGGTGTTGGCGATTACTACGGCCCATTTGATGCACAGGAAATCTGGAACGAGATTCCTGAAAACGCTATGGAAATCCAGATGATGCCTATCGATTGGACTTTCTGGTGCTACAAATGTGGCGGCATGATCAGCATGCGCACCTGCCCGCACGAGCAACAGGACAGACTGTTTGTAAGTGGAACTGCATTGCGTAAAGCATTGAGCGAAGGGGAAGAAGTTCCTTCTGAGTTCTCTCGCCCAGAGATTCTCTCAATTTTGCGTGAGTACTATGCTGGCCTGAGTGACGACGACAATGTTGAAGTCAAAATGCATAGCAAAGCAACTGGCGACGATAAATAAGTCACAGTTAAGAAACAAAAAACAGGCCAGAGGCATACTGCTTCGGGCCTGTTTTTTTTATTTAAGGAGATAAAATGGAACACAAAATCTGGGTTTGTCCAAAATGCGATAACCATGGTTATGAGACCGGTCAGTTTGCTGCAACAGGCGGCGGGTTGAGCAAAATATTTGATGTTCAGAGCAAAAAGTTTTCAACAGTTACTTGCACAAAATGCAAGTTCACAGAAATTTACCAGGCTGAGACCAGCACTCTTGGAAATATCTTTGATTTGTTTACAAACTAATTGCAAATAATCAATAACAACTATAAGGAAATATCTTCCAGAAGTGGATGATGCGGTCTATAGTGGCGGATTGACATATTCTGGAATTGAAACGGTAATTGAAAGGTTGAGGATGAGTTTACGGTTGAAAATAATTTTAGTACTCGTTTCGCTACTAGTTTGCAGTATGTCTTTCGCATCGGATTTTGAGTTAAATCACACAGTAGATAGTGATGGCAAGCGGGTTTCAGGGGACAAAGCCACAGTGGTCACAAGTGGAAACCTGGAGCTGTCGGCAAAAGTAACAGGCGCAAATGCTCAAGGACTGGAAGTCAATTTTTTACAGGTTGCCCCAAAGGAAAAATTCCTGGGTAGTGCAACTGTTGGCGCAAATAACATTGCCAAATTTATGTATTCCGCTGGCAGCAAAGATAAACCGGTAACAATTGTTGCCAATGTTGCAGGCTCCGATGCTGATTCTTCACGGATTGTCTATCATCTTACAGTTCGCAAACCGACCTGGGTTATGTTCATGATCTTTGGGCTGCTTGGTGGACTTGGTCTGTTCCTTTTTGGAATGGAAATGATGAGTTCATCCATGCAGCGCTCTGCCGGTTCAAAGATGCGTTCAATACTTGGCGCACTTACACGCAACAGATTTGTCGGTGTCGGTGTTGGTGCATTTGTAACAATGATTATACAGAGCTCAAGTGCAACCACTGTAATGCTGGTAAGTTTTGTACAGGCGCAGCTGATGACTTTTGCTCAGACTCTGGGTGTTATTCTTGGCGCCGATATCGGAACTACAATTACTGCCCAATTGATTGCATTCAAGCTGACAGATTATGCACTGCTGTTGATTGCAGTTGGTTTTGGAATGAAGTTTTTGAGCAAGAGAGACAGAGTTCGTAATATCGGTGACGTTGTTCTTGGCTTTGGTCTGCTCTTTTACGGTATGCATGTAATGAGCAAGGCAATGTATCCGCTCAGAACTTATACGCCATTCTTGAATATATTGACAGAGCTTGAAAATCCATTCCTTGGTATCCTGGTTGGAACAGGCTTTACAGCATTAATCCAAAGCTCAAGTGCTTTTACCGGTATCATTATTGTTCTGGCCCAACAGGGGTTCCTTACTTTGGAAGCTGGTATTCCACTGCTGTTTGGAGCAAACATCGGTACATGTATTACTGCTGCCCTTGCCAGCCTTAACGCTGGTCGTGAAGCAAAAAGAGTTGCTCTTGCTCACACAATGTTCAAGGTACTCGGTGTTGCAATTGCAATTGCGTTTATTCCACTTCTTGCAAAACTGGTTCAAGGCATTTCCGGTGGAGTTGTTTCCTCTGATAATCAAGCAGACCTTGCACGGTTTATCCCAAGGCAGATTGCAAACGCCCACACAATATTCAATGTCAGTCTGACATTTATTTTCCTGCCATTTACAGCGCTGTTTGCAAAATTGATTCTTAAGATGTTGCCAGACGTTGTAGAAGAACCAGGGGTTCGATACGACACGCGTTTCCTGGAACCAACTCTGCTCAAGTCGCCTGTGCTGGCACTTAATCTTGCCAAGGTTGAGATTATAAAGATGGGTGAAAAAGTTAAGGAGATGGCTGAAAAATCTATTGAGCCATTTTTCTCAGGGGATCTTTCAGAGCTGGATAGACTTCATGAAATGGAAGATCATATTGACTCACTTGATGAACAGATTTCAGCCTACCTGATTGATATTGGTAAACAGAAAATTAGTGAAGAGCAGGCCGATGAAGTTTATCTGATGATGCATGTCACAAAGCAGTATGAACAGATTGCGGATATCATCGACAAGGAAATGCGTCAACTTGCTCAAGAGAAAAGCACAGAGGCAGTGGTCTTTTCTGAACAGGGTGCAAAAGAAGTCAGAGCTTATCATTTAAAAATGATTAAGCAGATTGCCAGAAGCCTTGATACTTTCCGCGATAGCAGCCTGGAAAAAGCCCAAAAGATGGCAAAAAAACAGGCCAAATATGTTGCCCTTGATGGTGACTTGAGGCAGCATCATTTTGAGCGGTTACGCGAAGATATTAAAGAGTCTGTTTCGACCAGTCATATACACCTGGACTTGATGGACTGTTTGAGAAAAATGAATAGTTATTCTGCCAATATTGCAAGAGCAGTATTGCAGAGATATGGTGAATCAAAAAGCCAATGAAAGGGCTATGACTCATGAATGAAATAATTCCTCGCTGGGAATGGCGCTCGTTTGCCAAGGATCTTGGACAGGCTGAAAAGAACCTTGAAAAATATGAATGCACCAGAGTTCTGGATAGTGCTGAAGATTACATTGTCACAACAAAAGGTGGCAACAATGTAAAAGTCCGAGATGGCAAATTGGACATCAAAGAACTTCGCAATATCAATGACGACACACTTGAGCAATGGATGCCTGTATTGAAAGTCGGTTTTCCATGCAAGGCTGAAGAAGCTTCAAGGATTTTTGAGTCGTTCAATATGGATGCTCCTGTGTTTGATAAAGATGAGTTCACTTACGATGAGTTTATCAAAGAAGTCATCGGCGGCTCTGAAGATCTGGCAGTAGTTAAAGTAGTTAAAAAACGCTTTGGCTATATGCTTGGTGAAGTAATTGTTGAGCTGGCTGAAGTTACATTTGATGGCATTGCCTGGAAGACGATGGCAGTAGAACACACTGATCCTGAGCTGGTCATGTCTTTTGTAAAAGAGCTTGAACTTAACACATTCGAAAATGTGAATTACATCCGCGCAATGAAGCGTTCAATTGGAATGCCTGAGGTAACTGCATGAGCAGATATGCTGTAATCGATATAGGAACCAACTCAATGAAAATGCACGTTGCCCGTGTGATGCATGGCAGGATGACAGTGCTTGGTGACTATACTGAAATAACTCGTATGGGTGAGGGCTTTCATGAAACTAAAATTCTGACCGATGATGCAATCGACAGAAATGTTGCACAGGTGGAAGCATTCAGAATCCAGGCGGAAGAGCTTGGAGTTGAAAAAATAGTTGCGGTTGGAACCATGGCTTTGCGTAGTGCAAAAAACAGCGATGAGTTTCTTGAAGCAGTAAAGAAAAAATCAAAAATACGTGTTGAGATTATTCCTGGAGAAGAAGAGGCTCGCTTGAGTTATCTCGCGGTTCTTTCCGGGCTCGGCGCGCAGGATGGCAATCTGGTAATTTTTGATACTGGTGGCGGAAGCACTGAATTTATCTTTGGCAATGGCGAAGAAATCGATCGCCAATTCAGTCTGGATATTGGCTCTCGCAGACCAACAGAAGAGTTTTGCAAAACCAATCCCGTGACAAACGAAGAACTTGAATCAATGTTCGAAGGTCTTGAAAAAGAGTTTGAAAGTATTTCTGGTCCTGTTGATGCTCTGGTCGGCATGGGCGGCACTGTTACCAGCCTTGGAGCAGTATTTCACGAGATGAAAATTTATGATCCTGACGTTATTCAGGGCTCAATTCTTCCAATCAAGGAAGTTGAGCGACAGGTAAAAATGTATCGTGCCAGAACAATTGACAAAAGAGCTGACACTATTGGACTGATGCCCAAACGTGCCGATGTAATTCTGGCCGGTGCTTCAATTGTACTGACTATTATGCGTAAGCTTGGCGCTGAAGAACTGATAATCAGCGATCGAGGCCTGCGTCACGGTTTAATGTTTGATCGTTTCGGAAGGTCCAATGTATAAAACATGCCTAACACTGTTGTTGCTGGCGGCTGTTATGGTCGCTGGCACCGCACTTCCGTTACGCGCAGAATATCCGGAAAAACCGATAGTTATAATTGTCCACGCAAAGCCTGGTGGCGCTATTGACCTGACTGCCAGAATGATTTCAAAAGTCGCTAGAAACTATTCAGACACACCTCTTGTAATTGAAAACCGGTATGGCGGTTCAGGCGCGGTTGCAATGCGGGCTCTTCTAGGCAAAAATCCTGACGGCTATCACATGCTGGCATTTCCGGCGACCTTCATTTCTGCAGTTCAGGTAACTCGCAGTAGCGTCGGGATGGATGACTATCGATTCTTGGCCTGTATGGTTGAAGCGCCAGAAGCGTTGATTACTAATCGAAATAGCGATGTAGTTTCAATTGAAGATATTATTCGTGACGCAAAGGAAAAAAACGGAAGCCAGATTTGGGTAGGCCCAGGTGTTGGCAGTCTTGATCATCTGATGGCAATTAAAACCTGGGACAAGCTCGGTATCAAAGCAACCTGGCTACCATACGATGGCGGAGGAGAAGCAATCGCCGCACTGCTTGGTAACCACGGAACAGTTTATGTCGGTAATCCAGAAGATGTGCGCGGAAGACCAGATTTGAATATCGCAGTTGTTTCTGCTGAACAACGACTAAAAAGATATCCAGATGTTCCAACATTCCTGGACATCGATTGCGACCTGCCAAATGAAATAATGTGGCGAGGCTTTGCTGTTCACAAAGACACCTCAGACGAAATTTGTAATTACCTGACAGACATGCTTGGCAAAGTTTCAACAGATCCCGAGTGGGTAAAATTTGTAGAGTTCAATTCTGCTAAAAACGTTTTTTATGATCGGGATAAATTTACGGCTCTTGTAAACAGAGACAGCGATGATGCGGTAAAGTATTTAAAGATGGCAAATATTATTGCCGGTGAACCTGATCAGCAAGCCAGAACAAAGAGAATGATTGGCTGGGTTTTACTGCCGTTGGCAATATTGACTGTTTTTGTTGTTACAAAATTACGCAATAAAACAGCAACAGGTCAGATGAGTATTGCCACGGTTACTTTAGGTATTGCTCTGCTGCTTTTGATGTACGCGCTGAGTTTTCCTCCATCAACAAACGGACAAAATGTTGGACCAAACACCATTCCCATTATTTGGGCAATTGTGTTGATCCTGTTTTCGTTGATGCAGATTACTTCTGCTATGAAAAACCCTCAAGCAAACAAGCATGGCAGAATTGGTCTGGTAATGATTATTTCAGTTCTGATGATTTTGTTTGTGACCTTGCTGCCGTTAATCGGATTTTTCCTTTCCACACTGATTCTATTGGTTGGTGGTATTTATGCGATGGAATACAAAAAGCATCTGACAGTTGTTCTGGTTGCAACTGGCATGTTGTTGTTTTGCTGGGCAATATTTATTAAAACTCTTGGCCTACCGCTACCAGCAGGTAGCTTGTTTGGATAGGACGTAATGGAAGTTTTTCAAAATCTCGCTTCTGGATTTGCCACACTCATTGGTGCTGGTATTGCTGATATCAGCTGGTGGGAGCCAACACTTGTAATTGCCGGTGGTATTGTCATCGGGATTTTTGTTGGAGTTATGCCTGGTCTTTCTGCATCGACAGGTGTTGCTTTAATGGTTCCGTTTACTTACGGCATGCATCCACTCATTGCGTTGATCCTTCTTGCTGCAGTATACACTGCCTCTGCTTATGGCGGGTGTATCACAGCAATTGCAATCAACACTCCCGGTACTCCGGCTGCAGTAGCTCTGGCATTCGACGGCTACACGCTTACTAAAAAAGGTGAGCCAGGCAGAGCTTTGGGCACAGCGGTAATTGCCAACTGTACTGGCGGAATTATCGGTACGTTTATTCTGGTTCTATTTTCCGTGCCACTTGCAAAAGCTGCTCTGGCGTTTGGCCCACCGGAATATTTTGCACTCGCTATTTTTGGACTGACCATTGTTGTATCGATGGAACAAAAAAATATGCTCAAAGGCGCAGTAAGTACTGTGCTTGGTTTGTTATTGATGACGATGGGGCTGGATCCAATTACCGGCTATATGAGGTTCACTTTTGGCGTTCCTGAACTGACCGACGGCATAGCATTTATACCGGCTCTGATTGGCCTGTTTGCTGTTGGTGAAGTGCTTCTGAATATCGAAAAGTTTGAACCTGTTCAAGCTGCACTACAATCGTTTTCAAGCAAGATGCCAGGCAACAAGGAACTGCTTTCTCTGAAACGAAGCATTCTTCAATCGTCTGCTCTGGGTACAGTTATTGGCGTGGTTCCAGGTGCTGGTGCAACTATTGCAGCCTTTATTGCTTACAACGAATCTCGAAGAACGAGTAAAACTCCTGAGATGTTTGGCAAGGGGAGCCTTGAAGGAATTGCTGCTCCTGCTGCAGCTGCTGGTGGGTCGGTTGGTGGCGCCTTGGTGCCGTTGCTAACTCTTGGCATTCCAGGTAGCGCTGCAACAGCAGTCCTGGTTGGTGCTCTTATGCTTCACGGCGTGACTCCTGGTCCTGAACTGTTTGCAGGAAAAAACTCTTACCTGGTTTACGGATTATTTGCCAGTCTGGTTGTTGGAAATGCCATACTCCTTGTTTTGGGAATTCTTGGAAATCGTCTTTGGGTTAAAATAATCTCTGCACCAAAAGCACTTTTGTTTCCGATAATTCTGGTCATCGCTTTTATAGGAAGTTATGGCGTTGCCAATTCAATGTTCGATGTAGTGATATGTCTTGTCTTCGGTATCTTTGGCTGGATTCTCCGGCGATACGGTTTTCCAACAGCGCCTCTGGTACTGGCTCTGATACTTGGCTATATGGCCGAGAGCAATTTCCGTCGAGCTTTAATTATGGGTGATGCAAGCATCTTCCTGACCAGGCCAGTCAGCGCAATAATGCTGGTTCTGGCACTTCTGTCATTTGCCATGCCATTTATTCGTGCAAGGAAACAGCGGAAATAAGTACCGCAATTGCAGGATTGTTGATAGTCTGAATAAGAGTCGGGTTTACTTTTTTGAAAGGAATATTTCATGTTAGGTCAATTTAAATGGCTACTACTTGTAGCTATGGTTTGCATTGTTGCCGGAACTGCTTTTGCTGGCACTACACCTCTGAAGTCAGTATCCAGTGAAGGCTTGCTGGTTTTTGAATCAGAGGATGGCGATTTCAAGTGGTGGACAGATACTCGTATCTACCTGGACACTGCATTTTATGATGAAGATGAGTCTGTTATGGGTAGCGGAACAAAATTGCGTCGTGGCCGCATGGCATGGAAAGCAATTGTGTACAGAGACTGGTATGCCGAGTTTGACTTTGATCTGTCAGAAGAGCACGTAGAAGTCAAGGATGCCTACATTCGCTACGACAATATTTTTGATCGTAACGGTTATATCCGATACGGAAACTTTCGCGAGCCTTTCGGTCTTGAGGAAAACACAACAAGTCGCTACCTGCTTTTCATGGAGAGAAGTCAGGGAACCGAGATGTTTGTTCCTGGTCGACGTATGGGTATAGAGTTTGCCTGTTGGGATAGTGACACCCGTTTTGCAGGTGGTGTTTTTGGTCCCGATATTGAAGATTTTGAAACTACCGATGAAAGCCAGGCCTTAAGCTTCACTGGTCGCTTTACTCACACGCCGGTCAATGACTGCGAAAAAGTTTTTCACACAGGCATAGCAATGTCACGTCGTAAAACTGATTTTGATAACGGATACCAAAAATTTAAAACCAATGCTGAAACTCATGTCTACGATCCACGCTGGATGGAAGCAAAGATTTACGACATCGATTACTGGAACCTGTTTGGAGTTGAAGCAGCTTATTGTAGAGGGCCAATGCTTCTGCAGGCTGAGCACATGTCTACCCGCATATATAGACACGGCGATTTGCCTATGCTGGATTACAATGGTGGCTATGTCTCCGCATCGTTCTTCCTGACAAATGATACACATCCTTACTTGAATAAAGCAGGCGAGTTTGGTCGTGTGATTCCTACAAACAAATCTGCTGGTGCCTGGGAAGTTTCAGGTCGATGGGGTTCTGTTGACTTTAACGACGAAGATCAGCTGTTTGGTAGTTCAAGCGCATTCACATTGGGACTTACCTGGTATGCAAATCCTGTTATCAAGATGTATGCAAACTTTACACAGATCGATAACGGTTACTACGCAGACGGTGATGGTCATCCAGCTGATGAC
This sequence comes from bacterium, assembly GCA_024229695.1. Classification (GTDB taxonomy): domain Bacteria; phylum Krumholzibacteriota; class Krumholzibacteriia; order LZORAL124-64-63; family LZORAL124-64-63; genus JABIBH01. The sequence continues at coordinate 19,136 of JAAESD010000587.1, read as the reverse complement.
AATTTCAATATTCTTCAATTTCGCCTGATGGCAGCATTTTAAGGAGCAATATAATGAACAAACTGAACTATATGATACTGCTGATGGGGCTTCTTGCTCTTGGCGCTTGTGACAAATACGATGCTCCAGTTGGAATAACACCACCACCAGAAGAAGGTGCGCTGATTCTTAATGAATTCTTGGCCAGCAACGATGCCGGTTTCACTGATGAATATGGTGAATTTGACGACTGGATTGAAATCTTTAACGGCACAGACGCTGAGGTGGATATAGGTGGCTACTTTGTCACCGATGATCTTGCCACACCAAACGCATGGCAAATCCCAACAGGCGATGCTGCCACAATCATTCCTGCTGGTGGTTATCTGATACTGTGGGCAGACAAACAGACCGAGCAAGGCGTATTGCATGTGGACATCAAGCTAAGTAGTGGAGGGGAAGACCTTGGTCTTTTTGATCCAGATGGTATCGATGTGGATACATATACTTTTGGTCCACAGATGGCCGACATAAGCGAAGGTAGAGATATCGATGGCTTGTGGGTAACTTACGAGACGCCTACACCGGGAGCAGCAAACTTCTAGAAACTGCAAAGTGAAATAAAAAAGGGCTACCTGAAGAGGTAGCCCTTTTTTGTATATGAATCAGTTCTAGCGGTACAAAGCTTTTACAGCACCAAAGCTTGTGTTTTCATTAGTTACAGCGAGGTCGTCATAAATAACAACATCGTCAATAAAGAGAGCTTCAGAACCTGAGTTACAGTCTAGTGAAATAGACAGAACGCCACCAGCAACAGGAACTGTAAAATCAATCCACATGCCTTCAATCAGCAAGTCGTCGATATCTTGTCCAGTAGTGTCCAGAATTGTAGTGCCACCAAACATGATAATGATTACATCATCAGCTTCCCAGCCAGTTTCCTGGATGAAAATGTCCATTGATACAGCTGCTGCTGTTGGGAAATCATCAAAGAAAATAGTCATCATTCCATCACAGTCAGACATTTGATAACCTTGAAGACCTTCAGCCCATGCGCCAACTGTGCCAGCATAGTCAGTTACGCCAACATAGTCACCATCTGCGATTCCGGCACCATCACGAGTATTGAAGTACTGTGCATCAACACCAGGTACATCAACAAATGCTTCAGTAGGATTGTTCACTAGATCATGATCAACAAGAGGATCACCAAGATCGATATACTGGCCACCAAGCCATGATTGATCTTCAAAACCTTGTTGATAGAGGATTGCGCCAGAGGCAACGCTGGATGCTAAAACGAGGGCAAGAACGATAGCAAGTCTTTTCATGAGAGGCTCCTTGTTAGGATGGGGTAATTAAAATTCAACCACCATTGTACAGGAAATATGATTATTTGTCAACAAATAGTCTATAAATCAATTTTTGTGTAAGGTAATAGCAATAAATGAGTTATTTCTAATTGAAAAACAGATAGCAGACAAAAATAGCAGCAATTATTCCGGCAAGATCAGCAACAAGTCCGCATAAAACCGCATGGCGAGTGAATCTGATTTTGACAGCGCCAAAATAGACAGCCAGAACATAAAAAGTAGTTTCAGTACTACCTTGAATTATACTTGAAAGGCGCCCGGTAAACGAATCCGCGCCGTGAGTCTGCATCGCCTCAATCATCATGCCTCGTGCACCTGATCCACTAAGCGGCTTCATTAAAGCAGTTGGGATACTGTCAATCCATTGGGGGTTGCCTGTGACGATGCGAATTCCATCGAGCATGAAATCAAGTGCACCACTACTACGCAAAATTCCGATAGCAACCAGCATCGCTACCAGGTAGGGAATAATCCCGACTGCTACTTTAAATCCCTCTTTTGCACCTTCAACAAATTCTTCAAACACAGCAACTTTTCTCACAAGTGCAGCGACCACAAAACTGGTTATTACAGTGAATAGAAGTGCGTTGGCAATTAATGCCGATTGCGCTTGGACAGCCTCTTTATTAAGCCCTGTAAAGTAGAAAACAAGCCCTGCAATAATCAGAGTCATCGCTCCAAGGTAACTGACAACGGTCTTATTCATCAGATTGCGTTTTTGAACTGCGGCAGTGAAGAGCAGGCCAGCCATTGTGCTACAGAATGTGGCAATCAGGATTGGCAGAAAGACATCGGTTGGATCCGCTGCTCCCATTTGCGCCCGATATGTAAAAATAGTAACCGGCAGTAGCGTTACTGCAGAAGTATTGATAACCAGGAACAGAATCTGGTCATCGGTTGCCCGTTCTGGAGTTGGATTCAACGATTGCATTTCGCGCATCGCTTTCAAACCGAGCGGAGTTGCTGCATTATCAAGGCCCATCATATTTGCTGCCATGTTCATTATCAGTGAACCCTCAGCAGCATGCCCTTTAGGAATCGATGGGAAAAGTCTTCTCAATAGTGGAGAAAATATCGAGGCCAAAAATTTTATTACCCCACCTTTTTCACCAACACGCATAATGCCCAGCCAGAGACACATCACGCCGGTTAATCCGAGTGATATTTCAAAAGCAGTTTTGGCACTGGTAAAGGTTGAGCCCACGATGTCGGCAAATACAGTAGTATCGCCAGTGACAGCTCTGATAATGGCCGCCACAAATCCGGTAATAATAAATCCTGCCCAAATTTTGTTTAACATATTGACAGTGTAAATGGACAATACAGGTTTGTCGTGCTTTAATTTGATCATGAATAAAATACATTTCAAAAAAATGGAGGTTGAGGCAACTGAGCCCGTTTCCTACAAGCTTGGTAATCTCAACATGAATAACTTGATTGGCAGTCAGGTTTCACTGGAGTTTACTGGCGAAATAAATTGCATTGCCTGCGGTAGAGATATTAAAAAAACTTTCAGCCAGGGGTTTTGTTTTCCCTGCTCTCAGACCAGGGCAGATGCCGATATCTGCATTGTAAAACCTGAGTTATGTCACCATGGCTTCCCGGAAAATCCTTGTCGCGATGAAGAATTTGCGCAATCGGTTTGTTTTAAACCCCATGTTTTATATGCGGCTTTGACTTCTGGTGTAAAAGTTGGCATCACTCGCCTGGTAAATGTTCCGTCCCGATGGATAGACCAGGGCGCTACTGCCGCAATACCACTTGCACAGCTCCCGGATCGATTTACAGTAGGGCAGGTTGAACATGAGCTTGCACAAAAATACGCCGATAAAACTCACTGGATGACGATGCTTAAAACACAGCACCCGGAAGGCAATCTTGAAGCAGTGGTTGAAATGATGTTGGATGATCTTGACGAAATGGGAATCGAAATTCTGGATGATTCAGAAATGGTTCAATACAATTTCGAGTATCCGGTTTAGGAGTGGCCAACCAAAATATCCAGTTTGAATTTTGATAAAACGCCACAGATTTCCGGTAGGCTCAACGGCATAAAAGGGCAGTATCTGATGTTGGATTGTGGTGTTTTGAATGTTCGCAAGTTTACCGGCTATCAGGTGGTGGTAAAATGAATCCTGGCAGAATATTAGGTCCGCTGTTGGCAGTCGCTGTCTGGTTTTTGGGACCAGGGGATGAGTCTGTTACTGCAATGGCATCAATCGCGATCTGGATGGCCGTCTGGTGGATGACCGAGGCTGCACCGCTCGCAATTACTGCTTTACTGCCTGTTGTTTTGTATCCACTGCTCGGAGTTATGCCTACAAAGCTGATAGCTCCGGTATATTTCAACAGCATCATTTTTCTTTTCCTTGGTGGATTTATTGTTGCGCTGGCAATGGAGAAATGGAATCTGCATCGAAGGATTGCACTGGGAATTCTGCTGACAGTTGGTTCATCGCCAAAACAGATTTTGCTTGGATTTATGCTGGCATCAGCATTTCTGAGTATGTGGATCAGTAACACTGCAACAACCATGATGATGATCCCGATTGTGCTGGCGGTTATACGCAGAGTTTCCAAAGAAGCAGATCCCCAAATTGCCAGGCGTTTTACTGTTGGGCTGTTGCTTGCCGTTGCCTATGGGGCATCGTGTGGAGGAATTGCCACGCTGATTGGTACTCCACCAAATCCGCTTTTTGTCAGTAATCTCAGTTTGCTTTTTCCCAACGCGCCGGAAGTTTCGTTTGCCGGCTGGATGGTAATTGGCCTGCCGGTTTCTTTGGTAATGATGACAGTTGTTTATCTATTGCTGGTTCGCATGTTCAAGGTTGAAGAGCTTACAAATTGTGTCAGCCGTGAAATTTTTCTCGAAGAAAAAGCCGAACTTGGAAAAATGAGTTTTGAAGAGAAAGTAATCGCCATCGATTTCTCTTTGCTGGCTTTGTTGTGGTTGACTCGCAAAGGGATGATGTCAATTCCCGGTTGGTCCAGTTTATTACCCCACGGCTCAATGCTTGACGATGGAACTGTCGCAATCGCTCTGGCGCTCCCTCTCTTTCTAATAGGCAGCAGAGAAAAACCGGGCAGAATAATGGACTGGGAAACAGCGCAAAAACTACCATGGGGAATTGTGCTTCTATTTGGCGGCGGGTTTGCACTAGCCAAAGGTTTTGTAGACTCCGGCTTAAGCGATTGGCTTGGTCAGCAGATGGTTGCACTTGGTAACCTGCCGGTTGTGTTGTTGGTGCTTTCAGTTTGTTTGGTAATGACATTTTTGACCGAGCTGACAAGCAATACAGCTACAACCCAGATGGCATTACCGGTTTTGGCGTCGGTTGCAGTTGCAGTAAATATAAATCCACTGTTATTGATGTTGCCGGCAACTTTGAGCGCATCGTGTGCATTCATGTTACCGGTTGCGACTCCACCAAACGCAATTATTTTTGGTACTGAGCGTATTACCATTAAGGAAATGGCGAGAGCGGGGTTGCTGTTGAACCTGGCAGGCGCGATCGTTATTACAACAATGGTTTATCTGCTCGGCGGCTTGGCTTTTGGTTGTGAAATGACTGTTATACCTGAATGGATTAATTGATGGGAAAATCGAAAAAAAGAAGCGGCGGTAAAAGAGGAAAGGGAATGCGTAATACAATTCGCAGTCCTGGTGAACAACAAAGTAGAAACGAACTTCCATATTTTATAGATCTACATGGCAAATTCAGAAATGATGCTTTGGTTGAGCTCACCAGGGAAATTGCCAACTTCCGCAGGCAAGGAATTCGCGAGGTTGAAATTATTCACGGCAAAGGGATGCACTCTGAAGGTGAGCCTGTTTTAAAAACCATGACTCAGGAATGGATAAAAGATAACCCCGATAAAATTGCATCGCATAGACCGGTGCCCAGGAATGAAGGCTCAACAATTGTAGTTTTAAAAAAGGTTGAAAAGTGAGAGCACTGGTTACAGGTGGAGCAAAACGAATCGGTAAAGTAATTGCATTGGCTCTTGCTGATGCTGGCTACGATATCGTGTTGCATTATTATACGTCGACCATTGATGCCCAAAAGACTGCCGATGAAATTCGCTCCAAAGGTGTGTCATGCGATCTTGCGCGAGTTGACCTTGCCGACCCAATGGCTGCGCAGTTTTTGATGAGTAAGGCCAGGCCAGTTGATGTGCTGATAAACAATGCAGCAGTTTTTGACACTTCTCCAACTGCCGATGCCATGGGTCAGCTTCAAATTAATTCTTTACTCCCGGTTGAGTTGGCCAGAAGCATGTCCGCCGGTTCAGTGGTGATTAATATTACCGATGTGAACGCTCTGCAAGCTGCTGCAAATTCCTATTCTCGCAGCAAACTTGAACTTCACAGGCAGACAGAAATTCTTGCCAAGGAGTTTGGTCCTGAAATCAGAGTAAACGATGTTGCGCTGGGCGCAGTACTTTCACCAGAACTTCCGCCCGATGGCTACGTGCATGTGAAAAAAGAAGAGACCCCCCGCGGTAAATTCCCAACAACAGAGGAAGTTGCAGCAGCAGTGTTGAAGCTTGTTACTGACAGTGCGGCAACGGGTATGACAGTGAAAGTAGAATAGAAAACCATAAGTTAGTAAAAAATAACGGTTTTAAGTGGACACTGTTCCAGTTTCTGGTAACTTTGTTAATCGGTTTATGATCACTGTTATTTGGAGGAATGACTCATGGATACATTCATGGATAACCCCGTTGTAATGATTGTTGTTGGTATTGTTCTCGCCATTTTATTTTTCAGCCTACTCAAAAAACTACTCAAACTTGCACTGATTGTTGTTGCTGTAGCAATAATCTGGCTTGGATATATGCATTTCTATGGCGGCGGAATTCCAGAAGACACAATGGACACACTCAATAAAACTTCAGATGCGGTTGAAGGTGCAGTAGACGAGATTAAGCCAATCGTTGATGAAGCAATTGATGATGCTGTAGAAAAAGCAAAACCTGAAATCGAAAAAGCTAAAGACAAAGTAGTTGAAAAAATAAAAGAAGAGCTGCAGTAAGTTCGGGAGACCGGGGAAGATCAAATATCGAGCCTCGGTCTAGATTTGCAAGGAGCTAGTTATAATCGAGTTTTATACCACAGAACTTAGTAAGGAGATTATTTGTTATTAAAACAATTCTCAGGGTGGCTATTGGTTCTAGTAATGATATTGTCTGCTGCAAATTTTTGTAAAGCAGCTGAAAATTACAACAATGTTCATGGCATTCATTATCAAGACAAGCCTTACACTAAAGTTATTTATGATTTCAACAATGACATGAGGATGGATATTATTAATAGTCAGGGTGTAGATTTCCCGGTTGAGCTATATGAATGTGCAGGTGACCTGGGGAGTGGAGTACCTGATATGCGCCTCCGAGCATCAGAATTTGGTTATATAACCAATGCTAGGGCTATTGCAGTGGCCAATATCGACAATGATGTAGATGGTGATGGTTTAGGCCTTGTAGATGTAATTATTACACAGCAGGATCAGACTTACATATTCAAACATACTGGTAACTATGATGGAATAGTTTATCTGGATGTTACAAATAGTGTCGGTTTTGATCTCGCTTCAGTTTCAAATGTCTGGTCAGTTTCCTCTGGTGATTACGACAAAGACGGCAGGGTTGATCTGGTTTTAGGCAGACTTGACTATAGTGGTACTGACCCAATGACAGATTCAGTGAATGTTACAGGCCTTCCAAATCTTGTTCTGCGTAACATATCAACTCCCGGCGACATTAAGTTTGAAGATGTATCTGCAGATATTTTGACCAGCAGATATGACAGCCAGACCAAAACATTATTTACCGCATGGCAGGAAATTGACGGCGATAATGACCTGGATCTTATTATTGGAGATATTGGATTAGATTCAAGTGATAGCGAGCTAGATGGTGGTAGCAGGAGTACTCTATATATAAATAATGGAGACGGTACATTCTTTGAAAGTACTGTAATACGCTTAAGTCTTATGTCGGGCAGTTATTGTAATGGAGCGGAGTAATAAATGAAATTATCAATTTCATTATGCATGATTTTACTGTTGTCCACTCCGTTAACTGCCAGAGTGATAACGGTTGAAAAAGATGGTACTGGAGATTACCAGATTATCCAGGATGCTGTTAATGCGTCTGCACCAACAGATACAATATTGATTGGTCCAGGTCGTTATGAAGATTTTTGGAATTTCAGACCAGACTTGAACTGGGATGCTGTTGTTGGAGTAACCGTTGACAGCTTGACTATTAAAGGTGTCAGTAGTGATGAAGTGACAATCGGACCTACAATTCCTGATGAGCACGGTGGTTTGATTACAACTCACGGCATTGCTTCAGCAATGGATTTGACCTGGTTGGTTGTAGAAGATATAGCTTTTGACAACACAGACAGGGGTGTACATCTATTCCCATCAGGCAGGATCAGAAGGTGTTCGGCACGGAACATTTGGTGGCAAGGGTTTTTGATAGAAGTGGGTCTTGATGTCATTGTTGAAGATTGTGATATTTATGGTCCCTTTACCAAGGGTATAGAATTTACATATTACGGTAATGATCCTGCACAGTGTATTGCCAGAAACATTAGAGGACATGATGCATACGATAATATTTATGTAAACCATCCAAATGTTATTATTGAAGATTGTGAAAGTGATGGAAATCATTATCTGGTAACTGCGTATTCTGGTACTACTTATGTGACAAGAGCTATTTCAAGAAACAGCACTTTTGGGTTTGGTGTGCATCATTCAAATATTACTTATAATAATGTATCAGCTGTTGAGTCATTTTCGAATGATTTTGTTTGGTATCCTAATTGTATTGTTAATGGGGATAATGTTGATTTTTCAGGTGGCGGTGTAGGTGTAAACGGTGTCTGGAATATGATAGGTAGTTTAGGAGAAATAAATTTACATAACAGTAATGTTCTGAAAAATGCATTGGGTACGATTAAGGTTGTTGGTCATGGCGGCCCGATGGATGCAATAGATTTAACAAACAATTATTGGGGAACAACAAGTTCAGACTCAATTGATGCCTGGATTTATGACTTTAATGACAGGCCAGAAACTGAATGTGAAGTTCAGTACCAACCATTTTCAGATGTGCCTCTGAGCAGCACAAGAAAAACTATGGGCGGGGTTAAGGCTTTGTTTAGATAAATATCAAGCCTCAAGCTAGATTGACCAGGAGTGGGATCAATCTCACTCCTGATACATTTCATCCCACCAGCGTGAGTCCTCTTTCAGATACTTACTGAAGTACGACATAATTGTATTATGCCAGACAATCCGTTTTTCATGATCCAGGATATGATGATCCTGACCATCAACTCTGACATACTCAACATCTTTACCAAGTAGCTTCAGAGCGATGTACATGCCGTCGCTTTCACCTTTTGGAACGTTGGTATCGTCAGTGCCGTGAAGCAGAAGCAGTGGTGTATTAACCTGGTCTGCGTGAGTAAGCGGGCTCTGGTTAACATAAAGATCAGGGTTGTTCCATGGGAAGCTGTGAGCAAGTGCACGAGAACCGTATGAGTATCCCCAGTAGCCTTCAGCCCAGTAACCGGTGATCGATGAAATACCGGCGTGACTGATAGCGCAGGTAAACATATCGGTCTGAGTTGTCAGATACATTGTCAAGAAGCCACCATAAGATGCACCCATGCAGCCAATATGATCTGCATCGGCAGCAGGATGTGCATCAAGAAATGCCTTTGTTCCCTCGATAACTTCACCGGCAGTCAGTTTACCCCAGTCGTTTACATGCCTGGCTGAAAATTCCTGACCATAGCCAAGAGATCCACTTGGGATAGGGATGTAAACAAAGTAGTCCTCGGCGGCCCAGCAGTTTTTGGGATATCGACCACCAAAGTCGCGTGTGATTGGCGATGTTCCGCCGTAGTAATAAACAATGACTGGATACTTTTTTTCAGGATCATAGTTGATCGGATAGTAAACTCTACCGTCAAGTATTTCGCCGTTGGCAAGTGTTGGAGTGAATTGTCTGACTTTACCAAAACTGACATCGGCAAATTGTTTGTCACCTGGAGAAGCAACAACTTTTACATTGTTTGTTTCCAGGTTTACAGCAAACAGTTTTTTCGGCTCTGTTACACTGGTTCCAGCAACAAGAGCAACAGGGGCAGAGCGCGCAAAGCTGGTGTTGCTTATTACTTCCACCGGTATAACTATAATTTGCCACTGTCCACCAGGAACATAAACAGCAAGTCGTTTGCATTGCTTATTAAGAGCGGTTGCGCAGATCAGGCCGGAGGAGTGCCATTGAATTTCGCCCAGCGATGGGTCAAAGTTTTTTGAAATTGGCTCAGCAGTTTTAGTCAGTCTGTTGTACAGGTAAACTTGTCCGCCATAATCGTTGGGAGTAACTCCGTCTGGTAAATCTCTGCCAAGACCATCAAAGGCTGAAGGTGAACCGGTCAATGCAAGCAGATCAGGGTCGGGGCCATAAGCTGCATCGCCAATCCATGGGTCTTCAAGAATCAGAGTTGTGCTCAAGTCGGTGAGATCCATTTCCCACAATTCACTGCGGGAATAGGGGCGAGAGCCCGGGTGTGGAAAATTACGGAAGAACAAAAGTTTGGTTCCGTCGGGATTAATTTTCCAGTTGTTGGCAGAAACTTTGCCTGCAGTAAGTCTGCGGCTGCCACCACCAACAAAAGATTGTACAAGATAGCTGCTGTTGCGCCACCAGGTCCATCGATCTTCAATAGCCTGCATTCTTTTTACTTCACGGTCATCTTTTTCAGCATCAACATTTACAGAATAGATTATATATTCACCAGTTGGGCTCCAGCTGTATCCGCCAAACTTCTCAACACCGCTCAAAATTACAGTGGTGGATTTGGTTGCAAGATTATGTTTCCAGACAGTTGCTTTCTCGTCTGCGCGAGTTACCCAGGAAAGGTTGTTGGATCCGGGAATCCATTTAACCTGCGATGCCTCTTTATTGGCGCGCCAACTATCAACCAGCGCTCCAGTTTTACAGTTAATAATTTCCAACCACGATTCACGAGTACTTTCAGCTGTATAACGTCCCAGATTGACAATAGCGAGTGTGCCGTCATCGGAAACAGAGGCGGAGGAAATTTTTTCATAATCAAGGGCATCGTTGATAGTCATATGTCTTGCAGGGCTGGTTGAGACAACAACATCGCCATCAATTTGTGGAGCGACAATCCATTTTTCATCGACTTCAGGATCACGGGTCGCCTGCAAAAGAACGACATGTTTACCAGGAGTAAGCTTCAGTTTAGCAGTTCCTTCATCCAGCGCAACGCTTTGGCCATCGAGCCAGGCAACAACCTTGTGAGCTGTGTTAACAGTAAGAACAGGAGTCCTGAATTCAGTGCATTCAAGATAGAAACCGAGCATAATAGTCGACGGTTTTTTATTAAATCTGGTTATTATTTCTGCATTGCCCGGTTCAACAGTCCAGCTGTTTGTATTGCCGAATTTCAGGCTAGCCTGATCGCCATCCTCCGGAGTCAGTCCCACAGGGTTCAGCAGCTGAATTTTTGCAAGATCGTCGATTGTAAAGTCATCGGCAAAAGCAGGCATTTGCACTGCCACCGGCCCGATGCTTAAAACGTAGTCAACAGGGGCAGCGGCACAGGATACGGCCACAGCAATTATCAGTAATATTAGTTTAAACATGATCCCTCCAGGAAACAGATTAGTGTGCTTCAACAAGATAGCAGTATTGCAATTTATTGGTCAATGATTCATCATATAGAATATGAGAATAAAACGACGCATGAAAAAGTGGGGACTATTTCTCCGCAGACTCCAACGAGAAATCGGCTACGACGATTGCATGGGTATGGCAGCACAGATTGCCTACTTCATGATGTTGGGGCTGTTTCCGTTGTTGTTGTTTATCATCAGCTTGCTGAGTTTTTTGCCGATTCTTGAACCGGATCAGGTTTTGGCAAATCTGAGCGATGCCATTCCACCGGCATCCTATGAACTTGTTGCCAATACCATTCATTCAGTACTCAGTCAGAACAATGGTGCTATTCTTGGACTTGGTTTGCTTGCAGCGCTTTGGTCTGGCTCCATAGGGGTGGGGGCGTTGATTACAACAATCAATCGTGCTTATAATATTCATCCCAAACGCAATATTGTTTATCAGAAAATGCTGGCAATCCTTCTGACAATTATGCTGAGCGCTTTTGTTCTGGTATCTACATTTACAATTCTTTCTGGCCCGGACGTAACTCAACTTGTTTTCCAGAAGCTCGGCCTGCCATTCAGTAGCAGTTCTTTCTGGATGAATATGCGCTTGCCTCTGGTTCTGTTCAGTAATCTTTTCGCATTTTCAATTGTTTATTATGTGGCACCGGAAGCAAAGCAGAAGTTTGTCTGGATATTGCCAGGAGCATGCACTTCAACAATTCTCTGGTTTGGCGCATCGTCACTATTCAGAATCTTTGTTAGTAAATTTGGTTCTTACAATATTACATATGGATCGATTGCAGCGTTTATTATTCTAATTGTCTGGCTCTGGATTTCAGGGTTCATTTTTCTGCTCGGTGCCGAGATTAATGCCCTTATGCGCAGAATGGATCACTACGAAGATTTACCTAGAGTCAGAGGTAGAGTTCGGAAAAGGTCGCACTGATAATGTCTCATAAAATAAAATGGGAAGGTAAGCGCAAATTTACAGCCACAACACCTGATGGTCGCGTTGGAAACTACGATGTTCTGGAATCTAAAGGTGGCGATGGAACCGTTCCAACTCCAATGGAAGCTGTATTACACGCACTTGCAGCTTGCGCCATGGTCGATGTCGTTTCAATTCTGGAAAAAATGAGACTGTCGATGGAATCATTGGAAGTTGAAGTAAATGCAGAACGTGCAGATGATTATCCAAAAGTATTCACTAAAATCCATTTGAAATTTTTTGTTACTGGCGATTTGCCTAAAAACAAAGTTCAGCGCGCCATCGAACTTTCAGCAGAAAAATATTGTTCAATCAGCGCAATGCTCAGCTCAACCGCCGAAATAACTCATGAACTGGTGCTGAACTAGATCCTCACTGCTCTTGATTTACAAAACAAACTGTGGTACACTCATGGGCAGGATTAATTTCCCGCCGATATGTCCTTATTGTCCAAGTTACATTCAATTGAGGAGAACCCATGATTCGTCGTACTGCTTTACTTATTATCGCTATGGTCTGCCTGTGGAGCGTTGTTGCAACAGCAGCTGTAGTTGACCAGAGCATCTATACTGAACTTGCCAATGTTCGCGATGGCGAAATGGTCAAAGTTTTGATGCTTATGGACAGTCAATTTGACCTGTCTGAACTGGATCGATCACTTGAAGGAGCATCTCCTTCATACAGGCGCGAAGCAGTTATGTCTGCAATGCGTCAGTTTGCCCTTGATAGCCAGAATGAAGCGCTGACAGTTCTTGACTCTGAAGTCAGATCTGGCCACGCAGCTCGTCCACATACTCTGGTTCTTGCTAACGCAATTTCATTCCAGGCAGACTCACACTGTATTGAGCAACTTGCAAACTCACGCAGTGCAGGAACTCTATATTCCAACAACAAATATTTACTTGTATCAGATGCTGTACAAAGCGAACCAGTTGAAACCACAAGCAGAGCAACTGCATGGGGTGTTTCCTGGGTATACGCTGACGACGTCTGGAGTACACACGGTATTACTGGTGACGGCATTGCTGTCGGTCATCTTGACTCAGGTGTCTGGATGACTCATCCGGATCTGGTAAACGGTTTATGGGTCAACCCTGGCGAGATTGCCGGTAACGGTATTGATGATGATGGCAATGGATATATCGACGATGTTAACGGATATGACTTTGGTGACGATGATCCCAATCCAAACGATGATGCATCCGGTGCTGGTCACGGTACTCACACAGCAGGAACAGTTGTTGGTGATGGTACTGGTGGTACAGCAACAGGCTGCGCTCCTGGTGCTGATCTGATAGCATGTAAAGTTGCCGATTCATCAGGTAGCATGGCTCTGGGCTCTGTTTGGGAAGCACTTGATTATGTTGTAAATAATGGTGCAAGAGTAATCACAATGTCTCTTGGTATTCCTGGAGAAGTTCCAGCTTCTTATATGCGCACTGAGCGTAATCTAGCTAACGGTATTCGCGCTGCGGGTACAGTTTTCTTCAACTCTTCCGGTAATGAACACTACGCAGAAAGTCCTCCAACAGAAGTTGGTATGACTGCTCGTGTTCCTGCTCCATGGAATCCAATGGCGGTTCCTTACAGCAGTTGTGGTGGAGTAATTGCAGTTGGTGGAACAAGCTATCAAGGATACAGCTATTATACTTCTTCATCACGTGGACCTGTTCACTGGGGTGACGTTGATCCATGGAATGATTGGGACTATACAACTGGCAACGGTTTGACCAAGCCAGATGTTGCAGCTCCTGGTACAAATGTAAATTCAACAACTGTTGGTACCGGATACTCTGGTAACACCTGGAGTGGAACATCAATGGCATGTCCTCATGCAGCTGGTGTTGCAGCTTTGATTCTGGAAAAGAACCCAAGTCTTTCGCCAGCCGGTGTTGACTCAATTATGGAACAGTCTGCAAACGATCTTGGTACTGTTGGTAAAGATGTTATTTACGGTAGTGGCTTGATCGATGCCATGGCTGCAATTGCAGCAACACCAACAGCAACAGTTCCTCATTTGGTTGCTACCAGTTTTACTCTCATTGATGCAAGTGGCGATGGCGCTATTGATCCAGGTGAAAGTTTTGAACTGGTTTTTGATATCGATAATAATGGAACAGTGAGTGGAACCAGTGTAACTGCAGGTTTAGCTGTAGGTGCTGGATCTTCAATTACAGTTACTGATGGCTCCGGATCCTTTGGCACTATTGCTGCCGGTGGTTCAGCTGATAACAGTGGTGACACTTTTGCACTTACTTGCGATGGTGGAGCTGTTCAAGGTGAAACATTCTCAATTTATCTGACTATGTATGCACAGAACGGTTACGAGAAAACCATGGACTTCAGTTACTATGTTGGATTGCCTGATTGGCGAACACATAATGCCGGTATGGTACTTGGTACAGTTACAGATGCTGGAAGCATCGGTTGGATGAGCACTGCTCAAACTGAAGGTGCCGGTTTCGGCCCTGAAGGTGTGAACGGTCTTTATATCGGTTCATTGTGGTGTGGTACAGGTAGTACTTATATCTGTAATAATGACTTCTCTGACTCTGACAATGTAGAGTGGGTAGTGAGCGACGATCCAAACGGACGCGTTCGTGACAACGGTGCTGATGTTAGCGACCAGGATTTCTCTGCAATATTTACTGATGCTGGCCATGCTTCACCTAAAGACATTGTTGTCGAACAGGAAACGTTTGCATTTGGAAGCGAACCAAACGATGACTTCATAATATTCCGTTACACAGTTCGCAATGAAGGTACTACCAATTTCATGCAATATTGGGCTGGTATCTTCTGTGACTGGGATATAGGCGATTCAGGCGCAAACCAGGGTGCTACAGATCAAGGTCGACAGGCTTCTTATATGTATGGCGCCAATCAAAGACACTATGGTGTTGCTTTGCTTGGTGATGCGCCGCTGGAGAATCTGTCGCTTATCAGTAACCCTGATCATGTTTATCCAAGTGGATATATTGTTGACAGTATAAAAGGTAGATACCTTAAAGGGTTGTTGAATACATCTCCTACACCATCATCTGATGACTGGTCTGCAATTACATCTGCAGGTCCAGTTACATTGAATGCAGGCGATGAGTACGAGTTTGTATTTGCCATGGTTTATGGCGACAACCTTGCAGACTTCCTGGATAACGTCGATGCAGCAGCAGCTGTCGATTTAGGTGACGGCGTCTCTGCAATTGACCCAAGTCAGATTCCTGCAAAATTCAAACTTGCACAAAACAGTCCAAACCCATTCAACCCAATGACTGCTATCAAGTTCAATGTTGAAACTGAAGGTAGCATCAGACTTGGCGTTTACAGTTTGACTGGAAAACTGGTTCGTACACTTGCAAACAGTTCTTACACTGTAGGCGAGCATTCAGTTGTTTGGGATGGTAGAAGCAACGACGGCAGTGAAATGTCTAGTGGCATGTACCTATACAAACTTGAATCAGCAGGATCGGTTATAACTAAAAAGATGAGTCTGGTCAGATAATAACTGCCAGCAAATCATGCCCCTGCCTTTTTAAAGGTGGGGGCATTTTATTTTGCAAAAGCCAGAAGATGACCATCAATGTCCATACAGTAGCCAGCTTCATCGCCCCAGTCTCTCTGCTGAAGAGCGCTGACAAGCTTTGCACCGGCTGAAACAGCGTTGTCGATATATTTGTCGGGGTTATCTACAAGCAAGTAGAGCTCGCCTCTTGGAGTTCCTTCGCCAGCCTGAAAATCAGGAATTTCATCACCCAGTAATCTTTTGATACCAGCATCCGGCATCAGGCCAAGTGTCGTTCCACCAGGAAGCTGGAACTGTGTCATGCCCGGAACATTCAGACTTGGTTCACAATCAAAGGCAGCAGAGTAGAACTCTGTGCTTGCCTGCTGATCTTTTACAAAAAATACTATATGTGCCTGTTTTATTTCCATGATTTCACCTTTTGCTAAAAACTGTTAAGCTTGGTGAGTGTAAGATTAACCAGGGAGCAGTTCAAGTTGGTAGTTTTTGAAAAACAGCTGATTTTTGATGGCGGTATTGGCACAACATTGCTTGGCAAAGTTCAGGTCGATGGCTTTGTCGATCTGCTCAACCTTGAAAATCCGGACCTGGTTTCCGCAATGCATTCAGAATTTATCAACGCTGGTTCCGATGTAATTACAACCAACAGCTTTTGTTGTCTGGAATCATTAATCAGTAACAGTGGTGAAGTGGCTCTTGCTGCTGCACAAATTGCCAGAGAAGCTGCACACGGCAAACTGGTAGCAGGCTCTCTTGGTCCTGGCTACAATATTCCAACTCACAAAGATTATGAAAAAACTGTTACCGGGTTGGTTGATGGTGGCTGTGATTTTCTGATTGTTGAATCCGTTACAGATTTGAAACAGGCTGAAATTGCGTTGGAAGTAATTAATGGCGCTTTGCCTGTTGGTGTAACTTTTATTGAAGCACCTTTACAGCTGCCTGACTTTGAGTTGCAGTTTACCGGGATAAATTGTGGGGCAGAACCATCGGAAAATGAGCTGAAAAAGCTGTCAAAAATCACAGACTTGCCGCTCGCGTTTTTTCCAGCGACAGGATCTGGGCCGCAGCAGATGATGCCAGCTGCCGAGTGGGCAGAGGTAACTGCTTATATAGCTTTACGATATGAGTGCTATCTTATTGGCGGTTGTTGTGGAGCATCGCCAGAACATATTAAAAAGTTAATTGTCGAAATTAATTGAAAAATTGCGTACTATTCCCTGACGTCTCTTGTAAACCGTTCACCAATTTAGAACAGGATTTTAGATGAGCAGCACAGCTGAAAACAAAATGGGCTGGCAGTTTCCAAAAGCATTTTGGGTTGCCAATGCCGTAGAGGTTCTTGAAAGAGCCGCATGGTATGGAGTGTTTGTTGTAATCACTTTGTATCTGACCAGAGTTCTTGGTTACAGCGATATCGAATCTGCCACCACCTCCGGTGTTTTTGTTGCAGGTCTGTATTTCCTGCCAACATTCAGTGGCGCGATAGCTGACAAAATGGGTTATCGCAATGCATTGCTACTTGCATTTGGTCTGCTGACCATTGGTTACGCAAGTATGTATGTTTTGCCAACGCTGTTTGAGTCCGCAGGGCTTGTTCAGTATGGCGTCGATGGTGCAGGATCTGAGCTGAAAGATAAAATCGGAAAAATAATTGTTTTTAATGGCCTGGATACAGGCTGGCATAAATGGCTGTTCGTGCCTGTTATGCTGACCATCATGGTTGGTGGATCGTTTATTAAATCGGTTATTACAGGAACAGTTGCCCGTGAAACTACTGAAGCAAACAGAGCTCGCGGTTATTCAATTTTTTATGCGATGGTTAATGTTGGTGCATTCAGTGGTAAAACAATTGTTAAACCACTTCGCGATCAGATGGGTAATGAAGGTCTGATAGTTCTGAACCTGTTTGCTGCAGCAATGACTCTGCTCGCTTTTGTTCTGGTATTTATGTTCTACAAAAGTGCAGAACACGATGGTGAAGGCAAGACTCTGTCTGAGATTGGACACGCCCTGGTTGCAGTTCTGACTCGCGGAAGATTGATTGTTCTGACTCTGATTATCACCGGTTTCTGGATGGTTCAGCATCAGCTTTATGCAAGTATGCCGAAATATGTTCTGCGTATGGCTGGAGAAGGTTCTGCTGTATCCTGGTTTGCAAATGTCAACCCGGCTGTGGTGGTAATATTTGTAGCGTGGGTTACTCAAATGCTACGCAAAAAATCTGCTCTGCATTCAATGACAATCGGTATGTTCATCATGCCGCTTTCAGCATTCTGTATGGCAGCTGGTAACATGTTCAGCGGCGAGGTTCTTGGACTTCACCCGATTGCATTTATGATGCTTGTAGGTATCGGTCTGCAAGGTCTTGCAGAGTGCTTCATCTCACCTCGATTCCTGGAGTACTTCTCACTACAGGCACCAAAAGGCGAAGAGGGACTCTATCTTGGATTCAGTCACCTGCACTCATTCATTTCAGCGCTGGTAGGATTCTTTATCTCCGGCCTGATGCTGGATAGATGGTGCCCAAACCCAAGCACTCTTACAGTTGCTGAGCAGACTCAAAGACTTGAGTCTCTGGCTGGAAACGGCCCAATGCCAGACGTATATCTGCATGCTCATTACTTGTGGTTTGTGTTTGTGGGAATCGCCCTGGCATCGGCAATTGCGCTGATAATTTACGGCCAGGTTATTAAAAAGATTGATGACTAGATAACCTGATAAGATTTGAATCCCCCTGCGTTTTTGTGGGGGGATTTTTTTGCCATTGACAAAAAAAGGGGATGTAGAATAAGTTTCAGCAATGAATTGAAGCTGTTTTCAAAGTGATTTCTGTGTCCTTTATTACTCTGAAAATATTATATTAATAAGGACAGAATTTTGGAGAAAAATACATGAAAAAAGTACTATTAGCACTATCACTCGTGACTCTATTTTTGTTTGTTGGATGTGGCGGTGACGATACTCCTACAACTCCAGCAGTTGAAGATTTTGTAGGAAGTGGTACGCTGTCTGGGTTAGCGTTCATTTGCCCTGATAGTGGCTCTTTAGATTTTATTATAGCGCTTCCTCCGCACGCAACTGGTACAATATCAATAAGTGAAGATTATTCATTTACATGGTCAACTACCCTGATTGATGATGACGAGGGGACATTCTCAGAATGTCTTGGTGTAGATATTGCGATGTTTACATTTTCTGGAAGTGGAACCGTAACACACAATGGCAACAACCTTACATTTGACTTTGGTGATGGCAATGTTTGGACTTATGAGTGGACAGTTGATAACGAGGGAACCTTAATACTTGAGGATGAAGATTCATACTTCGAGTTTGATTGATAACTGATAATAGCTTTATCCCCCTGCATTTTTTGTGGGGGGATTTTTTTGTCTGATAGTCTACCCGGGTAGACTGGAGGCACTATTTAACTCACCAAGCTTACTTAACGGCATAACCGAAATTTTATCATCAATTGCGTAAGCATGCTCTCCTGGGTATACAATCCACAACTTTTCCAGATTCAGATCATCTATGGCAACTCTCATTGA
>JAAESD010000586.1 GCA_024229695.1 bacterium | reverse complement strand
ACATTGCAAGAAGTGTTAATACCGCTTCAAATCCTGGGACAACAGCATTAATTATTCCTCGCTCGTTGTTCATTGTAACATCAACATTCGTTTCAATTTTAGTCCAGTTGTTGTTGCAGGTGGAACAGTACCTCTGTTGGAAATCACTTATCACACGCGTTTCCTGGGTAAACACCAGATTGTAGTCTCCGTTTGAATCGGTTGGCCAGCACGAAGTATTATCCATATTGGCGGCAAAAGAAATTGTTCGAGTAAAACTTTCATCAACATCCAGCATCCAGTTCACATTGACATTCGCCTCAGGGTAATCGGCATCTTTAGCAAACAGTTCTTCATCACAATCATCTGAAACAGGCGTCGATAACTCACACTGAGTCCCCCCGCCATTGATCTCTTGTCGTTTTGTTTCATCACAAACTGGTGTTGCAAATGACCTCGAATTAAAAATGATAAAATCCATTCCGTTGCCAGTGTTGGTAATGGTGAAACTCAATTCAAATTCCTCTTCGTCAACTAATTCCACATCTTCGTTTGCTTGATGTTCTTGTATTGTATATCCTGCATATTGTAGAATGTTGATCATGAGGCTAGACTCCACAGACTCATCGTCCGAGTAATCAAACCCTGCAGTTTTTATGACTTTCGTTACAACTTTT
>JAAESD010000585.1 GCA_024229695.1 bacterium | reverse complement strand
TGCACCCTTGACTTGCAAAACTCCAGGCAAATCATTTACTGCGGTCGGATCATATTCAATTTCATTCAAAAAAGCAGATGCCGATTGTATTATTTCCCAGCTGTCAGCATCCTGCAAATAAACTGATACACGCAGATTGTTGTAGTCCCAACCCTCAAGTGGGCAGTCAATCATGAACAGGTAATTTCCGGTTACAAAATTCAACGGCATACCGCTGGTCGATGGATACATTTTGCGGAACGCCTGATTGTGAATCGTCTCACCGTTAGATCCGGCGTAATAGACATTGTCCTCAGTCAGTGCAACTTTCAAGCGCCAATCTGTACCAACTGGAACTGGACACACTACAGTCATGCCCACTCGCAGTCTCTGATTTCCCGGTTCCCAGCCCAGATCAAATGTAAGTGGGGACTTCAAAGACCTTCGTGCATCGATACCGGAAACATAACTGGATGTATTTGATTCCAGATCAACAACACCATCAACCCACATGTGAGGTACATAGTCATCACCATACGAACCAATCAATTCCTGATTCTGAGATAAATTTGCTTCATAAATCGCATCTGCTCCAGGCCACCACGTGTGAACGCGGAGTAATGAAACATCGTTTACCTGCTGCATGTAAGCATCGAGCGCCTGGTTGGCAGCTACACACGGACTACACCCGGCATTGGTTTGGAAATGCGCAAGTGGAACATGAGGCTCAGTATATGTATTGATTAACGCAGTATAATTATTGTTTGAAGTATTGTAGTCATCATCAACTTCAACCGATGCGGAAAGTTGATAATAATGCCCGCTACCTAAAATCTGATTAACAAAAGTTACATCGATTTCAGATCCCGGATCCAAAACCCCGATTGACTCAGTCAGTGTTGAAATAATTGTCCCTGACTCAAGAATATCCAGACTCAACTCGGCAGTGATTTCATCCAGTCCAATATTTGCGACCGTAACAACTGGTGTAATAACATCGCCACTTTCGTACTGCATACCATCAGGAGAAACATTGGTAACTGCACCATCAATTGTATAAGGCTCATAAATTCTGATGTCATCTACGAACCAGTCATCGGCCCAGGATCCAGTGTATCTGAACGCAATATAAATTTCAGAGGAACCGGCATAATTGCTGAGGTCCAAAGTCACTGGGTCTCCACCGAAACCATTTACTGTGTGATTTGCTGGAGTCATATCTGATAAAATTGAAAAATCACCAGGATTTGTCTGGCTACCAGTGCTAACCATTATGTAGTGGTGATCACCGTAACCGGACCAGTACGCTTCATCTTCATACCATTCAAGATACACTTGAGCTACAGCAGACAAATCCAACGCTGGGGAAACAAGCCACTCGTTCTGCGATGTCCCTTGTGCACCATATCGTACCCATGCGCTACTATTTCCAGTATGCGCGTTTTCAGAAGTCAATGCCCATTGATAAGCGTTACCCTGACTGAACGATGCCCAACCAGCAGGCAAAAATCCGTCTTCAAAACCTTCA
>JAAESD010000584.1 GCA_024229695.1 bacterium | reverse complement strand
TTACTACATTTCTGATTGGCGTTATTCTGGCTCTTGGTGGTGTTGTTTTTCAAGCACTGTTCCGCAACCCACTGGCAACTCCATTTACACTTGGTGTCTCAAGCGGTGCAGCATTAGGTGCAACTGTAGCTTTACGATTCGGCCTTACAATCTCATTCCTTGGCCTGACAATGGTATCGTGGGTAGCTTTTGTGGGAGCTTTGTTTGCAGTTGGGCTTGTGTTTCTGTTGTCAAAAGTAGGCAGGCAGAGAGGTCCTTCATCAATGCTCCTTTCCGGAGTTGCAGTAAACTTTTCACTGGCAAGTTTGGTGATGCTGATTCATTACAGCAGCAGCATGAGTGGTTCGTTTAATATTTTGCGATGGATGATGGGCAGAACCGAAGTTGTAGGATACTCAACCGCAACATTGTTACTTCCATTTGCTGGTCTGCTTGTTGTTATTCTGGTTGTCCTTTCTCGTGAGCTGGATTTGATGACTGTTGGCGATGACTTTGCCATCACCCGCGGAGTCGCCCTAAAACCGGTTCGCAACCTGATGCTGGTCACAGTTTCTCTTGCAACCGGCATTG
>JAAESD010000583.1 GCA_024229695.1 bacterium | reverse complement strand
TCTCGTTCAAGAAGAGCAGTGCGGGGGACAAGTAGTTTGTCATTATGAATTCTGGCTGCAATCTCAGCTCTGGTGAACATTCCCGGGCGGAACAGTTTGTCTGGATTCGGGAAGCGAATAATCACAGCGCATGTTCTGCTGGTTTGATCAAGTGTTGGACTGATTACATCTACAACAGCTGTGACGATTTCATCAACTGCAGGAACTGATAACAATACTTTTCTGCCTTCTGCCAGGCCAGCAAGGTCGGCCTCAAGTACATTGACTACAGCTTCAAGTTTTGAATTGTCGAAAATATTACAAACAGCCTGACCCGAAGCTACCATTTCACCAGCAATTACAGATAAGTTTGTAACTGTACCACTGAATGGTGCACGAATTTCTGTATATTCAAGATCCAGCTTTGCTCTTTCTTCAGCATTTCTGGCATCAGCAAGTCCAGTACGTTGAGCAAAGATGTCTTGCCTGAAAGCACCTTTTTTCAAAGCATCAAGTTCCAAATTCAGCAGAGCAGCTCTGTATTGCTCAGAAGAGAGAGACTTGTCATTATCAAGAGCTTTGCGAGTGGCAACAAACTCTTCCAGGGCTTCAGGATTGTCAATCTGCTCTTCATCTTCGGCAGCGATTTGACTCAATGCCTGGACATGACGGTATCGAGCTTCTTCCAAGGCAATTTTATATGCTCGATTGTCAATCCGAGTCAGCAATTGACCTTTGTATACGGTGTCGCCATCCCGAACATAGACTTTGCTCAATTGGCCACTAACTTTTGCCCTTATTTCAACCGTTTTGGTTGTCCTCAGAACGCCGTCGGCAAAAACAGGCTCAACCAGATTGCCTTGAATGACAGCTGATGAGTTAACCTTGATTGCTTTTTCTTTTTTGGGTTTTTTGACTTCAGTAGAGTCTGCGGCGGTTGAGTCTGGGGCTGCGCTGTCGGTTGAATCTTCAAAACATCCTGCAAACAGGAATAGACAGCAAAAAATTACAAACAGGTTCTTCATGAAAGAAAATCCCCCAAAAAAAAGAAAAGTTACTTAACTATGCGATAGCATACCACTTCAACTGGTGCTATGTCGTCATCGGCTTCTTCTCCCATAAGAGCTGCCGATGCGTCTCCATAGCCATGTACTATCACTACACGATCATTACCTACGAAAAACACCCGATCATTGTTGCGACCAGGAGCAATAACTTCCACTCGACGCAAATAGTTCCCATCGGCAGAAAATACATCCCAACTGTTGAGAACTCCATCTCGCTGATTGCTGGTTCCATATGCATCTAAAACCCAGACTGTATCGTCATTGCGAACTCTTATGAACTTAATTGCCGGATCACCTGGAGCAAAGTTTTGTGGCCGGAACCATCTACGCCTGCCTTGTCGAGCTTCATGGTTTGCCTTCAATCTATCAAGCTGTTCTTTTGAGCGTCTATGAGTTTTGAACTCTTTATTGAAAGAAAATTTTAATTCGCCACTGCTGCTGTATGCATCGATGTGATAGCTGTCTCTGCCCGGGGCTATGTAGACAGTCCCATCGCTGGAGATATCCCATCTTCCCGGAGCAGCAAAATCGTCGTCAACTTCATTGAATTCCTTGGCACCGAAATCAAAAACAACCTCGCGCTCAAAGTATGTCAGCTCTTCGGTTCCATCAGGATTGAATTTACTGATGTAATATTGCCTGATTCTTTGATTGTCGCCTCTGCGATTATGTGAACCACCTAAAACCAGCAATCCGTTTTTGCTTCTGGCTTCTCTTAGCCACTCCATGCCACCGTCAGTTGGGTCGCTGGGAAGAACTGTGCCTGCTGGTGTGCCATCGGGTTCAAGTTTTACAATTCTGCCTGGCCAGCGTTGAACTATGCCGATAGTCTCATCCGGCATTACAACCAGCTCGGATGGTCGTCGGATTTCACCGGGGCCTTCGCCTTCACCACTTATAGTGTTGAGGTATTCACCATCGGGGGAGAGAACCTGGACTTCAGAAAGCTGTGTGTCCAATAGATAGAAGTTGCCTTCTTTGTCAGTAATAACCGAGCTTATTAAACCAATCAGCATTTCATCTTCATAAGTTCGCCATACTTCCTCAAGCTCCATCTGGACTGTTCCTCCAGGAGGAGCTGAAGGGTTGGAAACTAGAATTGCGAGCAAAAAAGAGAGTATCATAATAAACCTATTGAATGATGTATTTGTAAGTGAGGTAGAAAATACCTGCACCAAGCATTGAACCGGTGATTGTCTGACTCAGCGTGTGTGCCTGGAGTTTGGTTCGTGACCAAACCATTGCAGGTGCAGCTACAATCAGAGGCATTGCCTGATCACCGACCAATAAAATCAATGTGCACACTCCGGCACAAGTTGCGCAATGAACACTTATTTTCCAGAGCAGAGTTACTGCAAGTAGTGCCAGTGAAAGAAGCCACATTATTGCGACAAGTTTCACCAGCTCAACAGGTGCTCCACTTCGATTCATTATTGCTGTGGCAAGTCCTGCAGATGAGAGCAGCATCAGCATAGGTCGATATCGATCACGACGACGACTCAGGTCGATGTCAGATATTTCACCTTTGCGATATTGTCGGACAACAAAACCGAGAGGCAGCAGAATGCCAGCCGAAATATAAAACAGCGCCCAAATCCAGGCAGCTTTTGAATGAATCAACCAAGCCTGCAATAATATTGCACTCAGAGATAGAAATGGTGGTGACATAAGTTGCGAAATCCACCACGCAAATTTCTCGGAAGCATTTTGTGGGTCAGTATTAAGTTCTAGTTCAGCCAATTCAGTCCCAATCTATTGTGTAGCTTGTAACAGATACAGGTTCAGGCTCTTCTTCATCTTCAGTAGTTGATGCTCCCTGCATTGATGCTAATGAATCATGAAATCCTTTTACAAGCAGACATCTGTTGTCATCGATAAAAAACATCAAGTCATGTTCTGTGTCGCCGTCGCAGGCAAATGCATATTGCTTGATAAATTTCCCGTCATTGTTGAAAACATCATAACTGAGCATAATACCCTCAGGTTGATCAACACCAGATCTGCTGGTTTGCACCCAGGTGTTACCATGATTGTCAGCATGAACCCAGGTTATAACAGGCTCGAAGTCACTCACTGTAACTGCCGGTGGAACCGGATAATGTCTGCCTTGTGCTTCCATTGCTGAAATTATCTGTTTCATTGCAGCTTCATCGCGTTTTAACGGTTCAAAACTACGACCGAATGTTAACTCCAATTCTCCGCCTGCAGAGTAGCGTTCAAATCGATATTCGTCGCGAGACGGGGCCAGAGTCACAGCTCCATTTTGGCCGATATCCCATCTAGCCCACGGAAAATCAGTACCGACTTCGTCTAAAACAAGGTTGGCAAAGTTCTGTTCCATAGTTCCGGAAAAATAAGTGATAAGTTCATTTCCATCAGCATCAAAGCTGCTCATGAATCTATTTTGAATTAACATGCCTGCATCAAAAGTTTGTCGCATTCCAACCAGAACAAGATTGTTGTTTTTGCTTTTGCCTCTAACCAGAACTGCAAACCCGCCTGCATTGGGGTTGCCGGAATCAAATGGATATTTGCCGGCAGGGTTACCTTCAAGATCTACCTGTACGATGCTGCCCGGGAAGACCTGCATAAGTCCAAGAGAGCCGTCTGGCATGATCATCATGTCGTTTGGGTTTCTGGTTTCACCAGGGCCATCACCTTCATTGCTCAAGAAGCGTAGAAATTCGCCATCGGCAGAGAAAACGTGAACCTGGGCAAGCTGAGAATCCAGTAGGTAAATATTGCCTGCATCGTCTGCAAGTACTTGTGAAATTACACCTATCAGATGAGCATCTTCATCATCTCCACCAACAGTCCATTGCTCATTCAGCTGAACAGTTTGTACTCCGTTTTCAGGAGCAGCAGGGTTTGAAATATATTCAGGCTGAGCAATCGCTGCTGAACCCAATAAAAATGTTGCAAAAATTATAAAACGCATTTAAAGCTCCTAGGTAATTGGTCGAAACAAAAAGGTACAGTGTGAAAGTGTCGCACTATTAACAATAACTCGCAACTACTTGTTCGAGGTAGATTATGAAGAAACGGTTCCACTGCCCAAATTGCAAGACAGTTCTGAATCCAAATGTGAAGATTGTTTTGACAGTCAAGCATGGTAGGAAACTGGGAATGATTTTGATGAGTCCCCAACCAGGGAATTATCGATGCCTGAAAGATGATAATTTTGTCTATGAAGAGGGCAAAATGGTCACTTTTATTTGTCCTGCGTGTAATGAATCAATTACCTCAAAATCTAATAAACGGTTGGCTCACTTGATTATGAGCCGTGATGGGCACAAAGATTCATCCGTTGAGTTCAGCAGAATTATTGGAGAGCATGCCACGTTTATAATCGATGGCAAAGATGTTACTGGTTATGGTGAAGATTCAGATAATTACGAAGCAAATATTCGTAACTTTTTTGGGTCATAGAGAGACTAGCCATTTGGCTACATCTCGAATCAAGTCCGATGCCGAGTTAAAGGGTTGAGTTGTGTAGCGGTAGTTATTTGCCGCGACAGGGTTTTCTTCTTCAACCTTCTTCACAATTGCAGCAGAATCATCCCGTCCATACAGCTGAACTGGTTTCTCAGGAAACATTTCTTTTGCCCACAAAATACAAGCTTCCAAGTCAGTACTGTTTCTGAATTGTGGTATCAGTACAATTGTTCTGTCCCAGGGGAATTCGCGAGCTTGCATCCTGTTCGACAGCAGGTCAGCAAGAGCATCCGCAGGGATGTTCTGTCCGGTTGCCCAGATCAGACATTGTTCCTGTTTATCAGGTTTCGGGATTAGGCAGTTCACAGGCACGAGCTTATTATCCGGAGTGCTGAATGCTGCAGTAAAAGTACCTTTTTCTGGTAAAATATGACCGTTGTTAATCCCTTGATTCAGCAGATTCTCTGTTTCAGCAAGAGTAATCAGAGTTATGGTTGGATTACTTCGATAATCTCTGTTGGCAAGAGATTGTTCTACAAGATTGACACGCCACATCACTGATGCTCTGTCAATTTCACGTAATTTTTTACAGCGGTCATAAACTGAGAAAGGCCAGTTGGAATCGTATTTCATGACCGGAGTGCTCCAGACAAGAACTGTGTCCATGGTAGCCAGGCCAGCTGTTAATTGGTACATCCCTTGTGGCATCGATGATAAATCAGCTTCACGATGCCAGCTGTTCAACCCGGTAGAGACAGATATAACTTCAGGAATGATTTTATTGCTGACAACAGACTTTCCGTCTGGGCCAAGAACATCTGTAAATAGTGTTCCCGAGGCAGCCTCACCACTCCACAACTTTATGTCCAGGCTTAGTGGCTTACTGCCTGCAATTGAGTTGATGATTGTACCTGAAAACTGCAGTTGATTTCCTTGTGAAACAGACAGAGGGAGGTAGCGCATTTTTGAAACAAGGCGCCTGTTTCCTGAAGGGTCAGATAGCAGTGATAGTTGTAATTTTTGTCCGTCGTCATCTGTAGTAATCAGATGAATGTTGATGCCGAAAGTTGTATCTGATGGTGGTTGATATGGTTCCAGATATTCCCAGGGGATTTTGATGTCCAGCAGGGCATTGCCAGCAGATGGGTCAAGGCGTAGTCGGGGAGCAAGCTCTTCGACTCTGGTGTTAACCATTTGATCAGGATTTGAAATCACCCAGCCTGCAGATTCACCTTCGTGTTTCCCAAAACCAAATCGCCAGATACGTTCTGAATCAAAGGTGTCGCTACTATCTGGAACAGCAACAACTAATACTATGCCGCCTCCATTAAACCATGGCTCCGATCTTTCTTGCAAAGCATTCGCAGGTATGACCAGTTGTGTGTTCAATCCAGTTGAGTTGGCCCCGATTGTTGCACTCCCGAAGTTTGATAGAGGGAGCTTTCTGCTATTACTTCCTGATGTGATAGTTACGGCATGTTCAGTCGCTTTATCTGCAAGCTCAGTTTTAATTTTAGCTATCAAATTTATAAACTGCTGATTGCTGTGCAAAGGTTTCAAATCTGAGTCAGAAGTTAGCAGATGTACATCATCAAACCCCAGCGTAACTGCATCCTCAAGATCGGCAATCGCAATATCAAGGTCGCTCATTTTCGATGCCAGGCAGGCAGAGTTATATGCAAGTCTTGAATCATCGGGGGACAGGGACCTAAGTGCAGTAAGTGTTGTGTAGGCTTGTTCCAGCTGGTCAGTCGCAAGATAGTTATTTAAATCCTGTAACAATGAAGAACGATTTGCTGCACACACATTGCAGACAATAAAAAACGCTGTGATGATAACTAATTTACGAATCATTTTTACCTGTCGGCTAATTATTGAAAACAATTTCTGCTGTGTCGCGGGCAATCATTAATTCCTCATTGGTAGGGATAATCATGATATCTACACGGCAACCGTTTTTGCTGATCACTGACTCATCACGCCGTGTGGCGTTTTTGAAAGGATCAAGTGTAGCGCCGATGATGTCCAATCCCTGACAAGCCCATTCTCTAACCAGAGAATCGTTCTCACCAACACCTGCAGTAAATACTATGGCATCAACACGGCCAAGCGCAACTGCATAAGCCCCAATATATTTTCTGATATGATAACAGTATACTTCAAGAGCCAGCCTCGCTCGCTCATTTCCATTGGCATATGCGCGTTCAACATCGCGCAGGTCACTTGAGACTCCGGAGATTCCAAGCATGCCACTTTCTTTATTTAACAATGCTTCAATTTCATCAATAGTCTTGTTCAGCAGGCGGGAAAGGTAACCAACCATTGCCGGATCGATATCCCCGCTGCGAGTTCCCATCATCAAGCCTTCCAATGGAGTTAGTCCCATTGAAGTATCAATCGATTCACCATCTCTGATTGCTGCAACTGATGCTCCGTTGCCCAGGTGGCAAGTAATCAAATTCAGTTCAGATGGATCTTGTTCCAGTAATTCAGCAGCTCGCAGGGTAACATAGCGGTGGCTGGTTCCGTGGAATCCATATCGACGGACAGAATGTTTTTCATACAACTCATATGGAATAGGGTAGATGTATGAACTTTCTGGCATGGTTTGATGGAATGCAGTGTCAAATACTCCGCACATTGGTACATCGGGCAGCATCTTTTTTGTTGCCTGTATGCCGGTCAAATTTGGTGGGTTGTGAAGTGGGGCAAGTGGGATACATCCCTCTAGTGCAGCTATAACTTCGTCATCTATCAAAACAGATCCGCTGAATTTCTCACCAGCATGAACAACTCTGTGCCCAACAGCATGGATTTTATCAAGATTGTCGATAACTCCCTGCTCACCAGTCAGTGCTTCAGTCAAAACTTTGATGGCAAAGTCATGGTTGGGGATTTCAATTTCCTGAACGATATCTTCTGCTTCAGGTCGTTTGTAAATATGTCTGCCAGAGTCCAGTCCGATACGTTCTACCAGTCCACTGCAAAGCAACTGCTCCTGCTCCATATTTATCAGTTTGTATTTAAGGGAGCTGCTGCCGCAGTTGATAATCAATACATTTTTCATTGTGAGTTGCTACTTTGCAATGCTGTAATTGCAGCCATATTCACTATGTCATCAGTACTGCATCCACGAGACAAGTCGTTTATAGGCTTGGCCATTCCTTGCATAACAGGGCCAACGGCAGTAGCATCGGCCATTCGTTGTACAAGTTTGTATGCAATGTTGCCACTGTTAAGGTCAGGGAATATCAAAACATTTGCTTCACCAGCAACAGGGCTGTCCGGTGCTTTGCTTTTTCCAATTGCTTGGAGAATTGCTGCGTCGGCTTGCAGTGGGCCATCGATTTTTAATTCTGGTGCAAGTTTAGAAGCTATGGAAGTTGCCTGACTTACTCTGTCTACATCTTCACCGATACCACTTTCTCCAGTTGAGTAACTCAGCATTGCAACTGAAGGTTCAAAGTTACAAAGAGATTTGGCGGTTATTGAAGTTGCTATAGCAATGTCGGCAAGTTGTTCTGCATTCGGGTTTGGATTGACAGCACAATCGGCAAAAACTATTTGGCCGTTGTGGCCGAATTCCCAATCAGGTTTATACATCACAAAACAGCTCGACACTACACTGCATCCAGGAGTTGTGCCGATTACTTGAAATCCTGCCCTTAGAACATCACCGGTAGAATTGACTGCACCTGCAACCATGCCATCGGCATGACCAGATTCAACAAGCAAAGCGCCATACCAAAGTGGATTCAGCGCCAGTGTAGTTGCCTCTTCCAAAGTCATTCCTTTGTGTTGACGTTTGGAATGCAGCAGAGTTGCCAGGCTTTGTCTGTTTGCGTCAGTAGTTGGATCAATAACACTGATACCATCAGAGGGAAGGTTCAGATCTTTCATTTTTGATAAAATACTGGTTGTGTCACCAATCAAGCAAGGCCTTGCAATTTTTTCTTCAGCAAGAATTGAGGCGCAATGAAGCGTACGACTATCATCGCTTTCAGGTAGTATAACAGTGCGGTTCAATGAGCGTGCCTGATCTCTGATTTGTTGGACTAAATCCATTGCAATTTCCTATTGTTGAATAAGTTATTTGCTGAAAATGTCGCATTGAGGCAGGGTGTTGTCAAATAAACAACTAAGAAACAGTAAAGAAAAAGGGAAGGCTGTTGCCTTCCCTTGAACTGGTTACTTAAAACAGGCTATTATTCGAATTGTTTCTGTCCATCTTCAATTTCTGGCAAATTATCCATCAAATCTTTAAGTGTATAACTTTCCCAGAATTCCTGAAGTTTGGTATCCAGCAATTCCCAGATACTTCTGGTAGTACAGAATGAAGAACGTGTACATGAGTCAGGCTCAGGAACACACTCAACCAGAGGCACGCAACCTTCCATGCAACAAAAAACATCCCAGAGAGAAATGTCTTTTGGTTCCCTTGTAAGATAGTAGCCACCAAGCACACCCTTTTTACTGCCCAATAGGCCTTCACGCCTTAATGCAGCAACAAGTTGTTCCAGATATTTACGACTGATTTCTTGGTTTTCAGATATGGCACTCAGTGGCACAGGTTTACCATCGTAGCTTACCGCTATTTGTAATAGTGCCCTAAGTCCATAGCGCACCTTTGTGGTTATTCGCATCAAAGCTTTCCTTTCCGCAAAATTGATAATCTTAAGTAGCGATTATGCAACTCGGCAGTTCATATTGCAAGTCCTATCATTTAGTAGGACATTAGCTCAGGTACTTTACCCACAAGTTGAGGGGGCAGATGGAGCGGTCTTGTTGTTGCTCTTTTCCGATCGATGTCTTTGAAAACCCGCTCAACCTGGTCAGCTTTAAGACCAAGTTCCGGGGCCACTTCCTCAGCATTTACACCATGATTTTTTGCCCAGAGTAGTAGGTCCATCTCTTTGTAAGGAAGAACGAAATAGAACTCATCCTGACCCTGTTCAAGAGAATAGGTGTCAGTTGTAGGAATCACAGAACAAATCTCATCCGGTAAGCCAAGATGTTTTGCCATAGCGTAAACTTGAGTTTTATACAGGTGAGCAATTGGTTTGATATCGGCAGCACCATCACCATTTTTTACAAAGAATCCCTGGTCATATTCCAGTCTGTTGGGAGTTCCAAAGACTGCGAAATTCAACCTGTCGGCATGGTAGTATTCCATAGTTTTACGGATACGCTGTTTGAAGTTGGTTGCAGCAACTACTTTCAAGTAAGCAGAAAGCGGCATACGCTCTTCTAATCTGTTGCCATCGGGGTCTTCAACAACCAGTCGATAGACATTCATTCTGTCGGAATCAAGTAAATCAGATGGCAGAACTATTTTAGATTTCCAGCCGGGGCCATATTCAGGAAAGACCTGTTGCATTGCCTCATCCCGACGCTTATAACAACCGATTGCTTCAAGCGTAGGGGCTATATCTTCAACTGCATATTCAATGCCAAGATGATCGGCAAGTAACCTGCCCAGTCTTGTGCTGGCAGGGGATGAATCGTGTTCCGGCAAAAGCAGACCGAATACTTTTTTCGGCCCTAGTGCTTTGACTGCCAGAGCAGCAGTTACGCTACTATCAATGCCACCACTGATAGCAACAACTGCACCACGTCTCAGCATTGTTCTGCTGACAGTAGCGCGCAAAGTTGTGGAAATATTTTCCAGTTCCTGGTCGAGATCGATTTCCAGTACCTGTTTATTAAACATTTTTGTCCTCCTGTTGGATAACAAGGTAATGCAAAGCAGTTGTGGTGTCGACAGGATTGTGATACGATTCATATGATTATGTGAAATAATTACCAATGTCCCTGGAGTAAAAGTGATGAACCTGGAATCTCGCCCGCTCAGGTTACTACCTGCGATAATTCTTTTTGCTGTTGCCGGTATAATGCTGATGAATTATGTGACCGACGACACCTACATCCACATGTGCTACGCACGCAACCTCGTTGAACATGGAGAAATATCATTCAACGTTGGTGACCCTACCTACGGTGCAACTTCACCGCTCTGGATTTTCCTTATAGCAGGATTGATGAAGTTGGGAATTGCTCCACTTCTTGCGACCAAGATTTTGGGTGTTTCTGCTGGTTTGTTGACACTACTTATTTTCGATAAAATTCTTGCTGCTTTCTCTGTGCCTGCAAGCTGGCGTTGGTGGGGTTTGTTGCTTGTTGCATCTGATGCCTGGTTTCTGCGATGGTCATTTTCAGGAATGGAAACACCATTGGCAGGTGTCTTTTTGTTATTGCTGTTAATGCCAGCAATAGTTCCATCGGTATCGTGGCTGGCATGGGGTGTTGTTGCTGGATTGGCAACACTTGCTCGACCCGAGTTTATGTTATTGTGGCCTGTGGCACTCTATTGGCATTTGTGGGCTTGTTATGAGAAAGACTTCAGAACACGACCACTTTTTAAATCGATTATTGGGTTCCTTCTGATTTATGGCCCGTGGCTTGCCTATGCCAGCTCTACTTTTGGAAGAATGACACCTGAAACTGCTGCAGCCAAAAGTTACGGTCTGGATTTTAATCTATTTTCTATAGCAGAATCTATTGTCAGGTCTATTGAAGAGCTTGGAGCAATCCAGGGAATACTGTGGCTGGCAATTATTCCATTGCTTGTAATTGTTGCCAGAAGTGGCGAGCGAATCAGTGGTACTCCTACACATAAAAACAGGGTGGTTGTAGCTCTGATTGCTTTGAGTTGGATTGGAGTTTTAGTTGGCGGATATGCTTTGAAAAAAGTTTGGATTATTTCGAGATATCTGTCTCCACTGTTACCTATAATTTTGCTGACTGCACTTGGTCTTATTGCGTTTTTGCGTCAACGATTATCAGACAAAGGTGCGCAAACATTCAATATTGTACTGGGTGTTGCTGTGGTGTTGACCATTTGCTGGAACGGGTTTGTAACTGTTGGAATGATCAAGCCACATGCTGACAAATTCTCGACTGGTGTTGAGGAATGTTTTATTGGCACCGGGCAGTGGATAAGCGAAAATACTCCAGAGGGGAGTTTGATTGCAGCTCACGATATTGGTGCTCTGGGTTGGGTAAGCAACAGGAAAATTATTGATCTTGCAGGGCTAGTCAGTCCGGAAATTCTTGAACTTGGCAGAAATGTCGGTTTTGAGACAATGGTTGCCAGTGGTGCATGGTTGGGAGCTACGAAACCTGATTATGTTTATGACAGGACTGTCGGGCCACCCCGATGGGATGGCGTGACATTGCGTGGGATAACTTTTGAGCTGATACGGCAGTGCACAATTCAAGGGGTCGGTTTGAAAGAATCAAAACCGATGAATTACGCACTTTACAAGCTTGAGCGAGAGCAGGTTACCGACGAACAACAGTCCCCAGTTCCTGTTTCGGAGTAAATTCGTCTGCAGGGAGTCTGCGCGCAACAAACAGAGTTACATCATCATCAAATGGTGTATTTCCGCCAAAGGCTTTAACCTCTGATATAACTGTATCGACAATTTCCTGTGCCGTTTTGCCAAACAAACTTTGTACTAATTTTACCAGCCTTGAAGTGCCGAATTCACAATCTTCATCATTCTTGTCCAATCGCTCTATAACTCCATCACTGAAAATCACCAAAACTTCACCAGGTCGTAATTCAACATAGCTGCGGCGGTAATTGAATTCAGGAACTGGACCTAACACAGGACCGTTACTAGGAAGGTCAAAGACATTTCCGTCAGGATTGAAAAGCAGTGGCGGGCAGTGGCCTCCGTTTACATAAACCAGGTTGCCGGTTTCTTCGAGTTCACCATAAAACAATGAAACAAATCGACTGGAAAGCCCGCTCTGGTTGATAACTTTATTGAGTTTCTGAACTGTAGTATTGATCTTCTGATCCTGGGCAATACCCATACGCAGTCCGGTGACAACATCACGTGCCTGCAAAGCTGCAGGCAGGCCGTGACCACTTGCATCGGCCAGAGTGATTCCCAAAACACCTTCATCAAGTTTCCTGCAATCATACACATCGCCACCAACTTCTTCAGCGGGAATAGTGATTGCAGCCAGATCAAAACCTGGCAGAGTTGGGAGGTGTCTGGGCAAAAGAGACATCTGAATTGTTCTTGCCTGCTTGATCTGACTCTCGAGATTGCTCTGTCTAATTTTCAAGCCTACAGCAGCACGGATAGTTTCCAGAATGAAATGTAGGTCATCATCGTTGTCAGTTTCGCGTCGTATGCCAAAAGTCAAAAGCCAACTTGGGGAGCCACCGACCATGATTGCAGCATAGTCAAAGTGCGTAAACTGGTCTTCAAGAGTTTGGTCAAAACCTGGAGTTTCCTGGGTGATGAGCACAACTCTGTCTTTTGTGATAGTTTTGATCACAGGGTAATCGCGGGGGATAGTTTTACCGATAATTCCTTCACCAAATTCACCAGTGCTGTCAACCAGTACATAGTTGGAACCGGTCTCGCGATATAGTCTGCCACTTTCAATGCCATACTCTTCAGCACAGCTTTTAACCAGTGCTCTCAAAGTTTCACTGAGCATTTCTGTAGTTTCACTGGCATGGTCAATTTCGCGAAGAATCTCTTCAATATCTCGGTAAACTTGCTTGTTCATTCTGTCCTCCTGCGCCATAGAATGCAGTTTATTTCTCAAATACGCAACCGATTGTTGAGCTAAACAGGAAACTCGTGTACATTATCCGTGTTATACCTGAAAAACTAACCGGGAGATTTAAGTTGGAACAAAATAGAATCGATGCTTTGATTGAAGCTGGCCAAAAAATGAGACAGGAAACTGGTAAAGTAATTATCGGTCAGCAAGAGGTCATAGATGAAATGCTGATCGCACTTTTTGCTGGTGGTCATGTTCTGCTGGAGGGTGTCCCGGGATTGGCAAAGACATTGCTGATTGATACTCTGAGCAAAGTGTTGAACCTGTCGTTTTCAAGGATACAATTTACGCCTGATCTGATGCCAAGCGATATTACCGGTAGTGAGATTCTGGAAGATGATCCAGCCAGTGGTCAACGCAAGTTCAAGTTTGTAAAAGGGCCAATTTTTGCCAATGTAATTTTGGCCGATGAGATTAATAGAACTCCACCTAAAACTCAGGCCGCTCTTCTGCAGGCGATGCAGGAAAAACAGGTAACTGTTGCTGGTGAAACTCACAATCTTCCTAAACCATTTTTTGTTCTCGCTACTCAGAATCCAATAGAGCAGGAAGGAACTTATCCGTTACCTGAAGCTCAGCTTGATCGGTTTATGTTCAACATTAGAATCGATTACCCAAAAAGAGACGAAGAAATTTCTATTGTTGAAAGCACTACAGGTGTTGAAACCAGAACTCCGGAAGCTGTTCTTGATGCCGCACAAGTTATCGATTATCGCAACCTTGTTCACTCGGTTCCTGTGGCTGAAAACGTGACCAGTTACGCTGTTTCACTTGTACGGGCTACTCGAGTTGGTACTGGTGAGGAATCGGCAGTTGCCAAAGAGTTCCTTGCCTGGGGTGCTGGCCCAAGAGCTGCCCAATGCTTGTTGCTTGGTGCAAAATCAAGAGCTTTGTTACAAGGCAGAGCAACTCCTTCATTGGACGATATAAGTGCTCTTGCAAAACCTGTATTACGGCATCGAATAGTTAGAAACTTCCATGCAGAAGCTGAAGAGATGAGTTGCGATGCAATAATAGATCAACTGCTGGCTGAGGTAAGAGGTTGAGTCAGTCAATACTGACTCCCGATCAAGTTGCAAAACTTGGCAACCTGGATGTGATTGCAAGACTTGTTGTTGAAGGCTTTTTAGTAGGTTTGCACAGAAGCCCTTACCATGGTTTTTCCGTGGAGTTTGCAGAGTACAGGCAGTACATCCCTGGCGAACCGGCTACCAACATCGATTGGCGGGTCTTCGGAAAATCAGATCGTTACTACACCAAAATTTATGCTGAAGAAACTAATCTCAGGGCAACAATTCTGGTTGATGCGTCTTCAAGTATGTCATTCAAATCAGATGAAAACTCAACCTCGAAAATTGAATATGCCAGACTGTTGGCAGCCTCACTTACTTATCTTTTGCTAAAACAAAACGATGCAGTTGGGTTGGAATTGTTTTCTGACAAGCAGCTGGCATCTGTGCCTGCAAGAGCAGTTCGCAAGCAGCTTTTCCAGGTTCTCAAAGAGCTTGATTATATTCCTGAACCAAAGAGTACAACCAGCATTGGACCGGTGTTGCATAAAGTTGCTGAAAAGCTTCCTCGACGCGGGCTGATAATCCTTCTATCCGACTTGATGGATGACCCTGATGAAATAATGTCCGGTCTGAAACACTTTCGATATCGTGGGCACGAAGTTGTGATTTTTCATCTGCTTAACCCACAGGAAATTGAGTTCGATTACAGAGGTGAAGCCAGGTTTGAAGATCTTGAAACTGGAAACGCCATGAAGATTGATCCAACACACTTGCGCACTTCATACAGGGAAAAATTTGAACAGTGGCGCACCAGATTGCGTGAAGAATGTCGCGGTCTGAAGATCGATTTTGTCGATATGACAGTTGATGCACCTTTTGATCGTGCATTGATGGCTTACTTGCGTAAACGGGCGAGGATGCGCTGATGCCATTTACTTTTTTGAACCCGATGATGTTATTTGCCGCTTTTGGCGCTGCAGTTCCGCTTATCCTGCACCTTATAAATATGCGGAAAACCAAGCGCGTATTATTCAGCAATCTCCAATTTTTGGAAGAAGCTCAAGTCAATCGCTCAAGAAGCATCGGGCTACGCAGATTGCTTCTTTTGTTGTTGAGAATGCTGGCAATTATTCTGCTAGCACTTGCTGCTGCTGCACCCAGACTGCCCGGTTTATCTGACAACACATCGGGTAAATATTCCCTGCTTGTCTTACTTGATTCAAGTGCCAGTATGCAGACTGTAGAAGAGGGGGGAACCCGCTTCAGCTATGCCTGTACTACTGCTGCTGACATATGTCGAACTCTGCCAAATGACAGTGAGATTCAGGTTCTCACAATTGGCACAACTGCAAATGAATATTTTTCCGGCTGGGTAACTGCTGGTGAATCTTCTGCCGATGCAATTCTTCAGCTCACTCCAACAGATGGTTCTGCCAATTTGCCTGCTGCATTCAAGCAGTGTCGAAAATGGATTGATCAGGCAGAAAACCATCCTGTCGATATTTTACTTGTCAGCGATATGCAATTCAGCTTGTCAGATTCAACTGTTTTGAAAGAAGCTGTTAGAGAGCTGGATATTAGAACTCTGAATGCAATTACAATCAAAAGTGAGCCTGCCGATGGTGCTGTGCTCAGTGTTGGGTTGCCGTTGCGAGCTGTGGTTCCTGATCAACCGGTTACAATTACAGCAACGGTTTCTCCATCGGTTAAAGGCCAAAAATATCGATTGGAACTTGATGGTTCGCTTAAAGCTCAGGCAGTTGCAACTGTAGCTCCTGGAGTTGCTCAACAACTTGCTTTTCCGATTACAGCACCGGAAGCTGGAAATTATAAAGGGATTATAACTTCTGACAGTGACCGATTGCGAATTGACGACTCGCGTCCGTTTGTGCTCGATGTGTGCAAGACCATCAACCTGCTTCTGATTCATGGTCAGGATTATGGAACTGCTGGCAGAGGTGGTTGGCGATATCTTGAAACTGCACTTGGTGGAGATTTATTCAATGTTACTGCATTGCCAAGTGATAAAGTAGCAGCAGGCGATATTGCAACTGCTGATCTGGTTGCACTCGTTGATCCCGATCCACTGGGCAGACAGATTTTGACTGAGTTGGAGAAGGTAACTACCAGAGGTGGTTCTCTGTTGTTGCTTCTGGGCGATACAAACAGGCTTTCGTATTACCAGAATACTTTGCTGAAAACTTTGGGGCAGGAGTGCGAACTTGTTCCTGTTGCCAGGAGCGAACAAGGTCGGGAAAATCTGACAGTTAACAACTACGGTCCAGTATTTACTGATTTGCCCGAAGCTGCGCTGGAAGTTTTGGAAGCATCAATCTGGCGCAGATATATCGATGTAAAAAACAGCGACGCCATTTTTGAAATGGAATTTGGCAGTGGTAGTCCTGCAATGCTTTCCTGGAACCGGAATTCCGGTCAAATCATTCTGCTTCCATTCAATCTTGCCAATGCTGAAAACGATATTGAAGCCAACGCAATGTTCCCGGTTCTGATGCAGAGAATTGCTGCAACCCTGGCGGTGGGCAACAGTGCTGATTCAATTCGTAACGCAGGAGAAATTGTTACTTTCCCGCTAGCTGAAATTGCAGGTTCTGCAAGTGTACTTCTTGAGCCAATTGTTAATGACAAGCCAATGATTTCGATGCCGGTTAATTTACGATGGCAAAATGGTGTCGGTATTTTGGATGCCGGAATTATTGATCAGGCCGGATTTTGCTGGTTTGTAGCTGGATCCGATACCCTTGGCGTAGTTCCGGTTACTGTTCCATCAACAGAAAGTCGGAATTCGCTACTTTCAAAAGCTGAGTTCCAGAAGCTGGCCACTGATGCCGGTTTTGAAAGAGTATCGACATTATCAGTCAGTGAAACTGGCTTTATAAGTGGGTTATCTGGCAGAGAAATGGCTCCCTGGATTTTGTTATTATGCGTAATAACCCTATTATTTGAGGGGTATTTAGCCCGTCGAGCTTAAAAGTTGAAACTTGCGTCAAGTATAAGTACGAACTATAATATGTATTGAATAAATAATTTCAAAAACCCTTTCAAATGCCGGTATTTTGCGGCTGAAGGTGAAAAATATGTGGGATTACACAGAAAAAGTAATGGACCATTTCATGAATCCTAGAAATGTCGGCAAACTTGAAAATGCTGACGGTGTGGGTGAAGTTGGTTCTATGTCATGTGGTGACGCTCTGCGTCTGATGTTCAAGCTGGATGAAAATCAGAAAATTTGTGAGGCAAAGTTTCAAACTTTTGGATGTGGAAGCGCTATTGCATCGTCATCTATCTTAACCGAGATGATTATTGGCAAAACTCTTGAAGAAGCATCTAAAATTACCAATGAAAATATTGCCGATGAATTGGGTGGTCTGCCAAGAGAAAAAATGCACTGTTCAGTGATGGGTCGTGAAGCGCTGGAAGAGGCGATGATTGATTATTACACAAAACAGGGCAAGGAAATTCCGTGCACATTGATTAAGCAGGACGTAGAAATTTGTCACTGTTTTCAGGTAAAAACCTCAACAGTTCGTAATGCAGTTCTGCAATATAAACTCAAAGACATTGAAGATGTAACTCATTACACAAAAGCAGGCGGCGGTTGCAAGCAATGTCACCACGATATCCAACATGTGATTGATGATTGTTGGGAAGAGATGGGTAGTGGATTGGTTCAACTTGAATCAAAACCTGTTGGCAATGGAGATTCTGAATTGATAAGGGAATTGCTTGAAAACGATATTGCCAGAGCTTTGAGAACTGACGGTGGTGATATCGAACTTGTGGAAATCAGAGGCAAGGAAGTGCATGTCAAAATGATTGGTGCATGTGCAAGTTGTCCATCGAGTCAGGCTACAATTAAAGGTTGGGTAGAGGCTCAACTGAAAGAAAATGTTGATTCGGATATTACAGTTATTGAGGTAAAATCATAATGAGCAAACTTGAATTCCCCAACTGTCCATCCGAATTAATCTATATGGATAACAATGCTACAACAATTGTAGCACAGGAAGCTATCGATGAGATGCTTCCTTATCTGAAGTTGAATTACGGAAACCCATCAAGTATACATAAACTTGGTGCTGCAGCTGGAAACGCAGTTGATAGAGCTCGTGATCAGGTGATGAATCTTCTAGGTGTTGAATCTCCTCTGGAGCTTGTTTTTACAGGCAGTGGTTCCGAGAGCGACAACATGGCAATTATTGGTACACTCCATGCCTATCCTGAGAAAAAACACATTGTGACAACAGTGGTTGAGCATCCCGCAGTGATGGGACTTTGTCGCGAGTTGGAGAAACATCACGGCATAGAAGTAACCTGGCTCGATGTTGATAGTAAGGGACGTCTTGATCTTGCTCAGTTGCGTGACAGCTTACGTGACGACACCGCGTTGGTCAGTGTTATGGCTGCAAATAATGAGACAGGCGTAATATTCCCTTATGAAGAAATTGGAAAAATAGTTAAAGAACGTGGGATTATTTATCATGTTGATGCTGTTCAGGCTGCTGGAAAATTGCCACTCAATATGTCTAGTTCTACAATAGATTTGCTGTCTATTTCTGCTCACAAACTTCACGGTTGTAAAGGTGTTGGTGCACTTTATGTGCGACGCGGCACCAAGCTTCGTCCGTTGATTGTAGGCGGACACCAGGAGCGAGGCAGGCGTGCTGGTACAGAAAATGTTCCCGGGTTGGTTGCGTTTGGTAAAGCGTGTGAGCTTGCTGCCGAACAACTTGAAAACGAGAACAGTTTTGTGCGGAATTTGCGCGATCGTCTGGAGAATAAAATTATTGCGACAGTGCCCGATTGCAGAATCAATGGCGTTGTCGATAAACGGTTGCCCAACACCACCAATATAAGCTTTGACTATATTGAGGGAGAGGGTATTCTGCTGATGCTCAACCTGGCAAAAATTGCTGCGTCAAGTGGCTCTGCCTGTACGAGTGGTAGTCTGGAACCATCGCATGTTTTGAAGGCGATGGGGATTCCGTTTATCTCGGCTCACGGTTCTATTCGATTCTCGTTGAGTAGATTCAACAGTGAAGCTGAAGTCGATTATGTTGCAGCAGTGATGCCGCAGATTATCGAAAAGTTGAGGTCGATTACTCCGTTTAATCAGGAGCGAAAGACTTTCTGACAGGAAGTATGGATACACTTATTGAATCGATGGTCAGCTTTCTTGCTGATTGTCAATTTTGAACGGCCTCCTTGGCCGCATTATTTCCAGCGAAACCCTGGTAGAAGGGGTCGCATCGGTAGAGTCTGCTCTAAAACTGCCTGAAAATGAAATCCCACTACTTCATGGTCTCTATGGCTCCTCGTTTTCTCTTCTAGTTTCTGCCTGGTTCGCCAAACATAACAAAACAGCATTGATTGTTACCGCAGATCGCGAGTCAGCCCTTACTTTAGCCGATGATCTTGAATCGTGGCTTGGTAGAGACAGGATTGTCTATCTTCCACAACAAGAAGTTGTAGCCTTTGATCGCAACTCTCCAGATGCTGAACTTGTTGGTGCATATCTGGATGGTTTGCATCGAATTATGAGCAACGAAAAGCTGTTGGTTGTAACTTCACTTTACGGTCTACGTCAGCGGATAATTGAACCACAGCGACTTGAAAATTCTATTTTGACGATTGCAAAAGATAATCGGTATGACCGCGATAAATTATGCGAGCGACTATCAATTATCGGTTACAGTCCCGTGTCGATGGTTACAAGAACTGGCGAATATGCCCGTCGTGGCGGCCTGATTGATCTGTTCCCACCTGGAGAAAATCCTGTTCGTATTGAATTTTTTGATGATGAAGTATTGTCGATGCGAAAATTCAATGTGGAATCCCAACGTTCTCTTGGAAAAATAGATTCCATCAATGTTCTGCCTGTAAGCCATATGATTTTGGATGATGATGCAGTTGTAAATGCATTGCTCAGGCTTGAAAATTCACGCGATGAACTTTCGCATGGTGATATTGTTGACCTTGAAGCACGTTTTGAAGAACGGATTCATTCAGCTGGCCTCGAAGCATTTATGCCGTGGTTTGCAACAACTGCAACTCTCAATAATTATCTGCCTGATTCAACGCCTTTGTTCTGGCGAGACCCGGTACAATTATCTCAGCAGAACAACTCTCTTGACGATGAGATTCCGCGGATGCGCACAGCCCGCCTTAATCATGATCCGCTGCTGCCACAGCCGGAAAAAGTAGTTGCATCGGCTGAAGATGCATCTGCTGGAATGCACCATATTGCAGTTGCAGAAAGCTGGATTACAGGTGACAAGGCAGGCAAGTGGTTAGGCAAAATCCCGCAACCATTTGCTGCTTACGAGACAAAGACTCCAGGCATTACTGGTGGTGACACAGAGAAACTGGTAACTGAACTCAGTAAATATGAGCAGACCGGCTACCAGACAATGCTGCTTTGTGATAACCAGGGGCAGGCCGACAGATTGGCTGAATTGTTACTTGAAACTCCTGGCAACACAGCCGCTACATTGCCAGTTCCAGGGCAAATATCCGGTGGTTTTATCTGGCCTGGTTCGCAGATTGCCTGCATTACTGACCATGAATTTTTTGAGCGATATCACAAACCAGCCCGATCCAGATTTCACGGTACAGCAGTAGTTAAAGAAAGCGGTACACTTAAGCCTGGCGAGTACGTTGTACATATTGATTACGGAGTTGCCAGATATAAGGGCCTACGACGACTTGATGTTCAAGGTGCAGACCGAGAGTGCTTGCTACTTGAATTTGCTGCTGCAGACAAAGTGTTTGTACCTGTCGAAAAAATTGACCTGGTTGAGCGATACAGTAATGACAAAAATGCATCGCCGGATTTGAGCAGACTTGGCACTGCTTCCTGGGATCGGGTTACTAAAAAAGCACGCAAATCGATTCAGGCAATTGCAGCAGATTTAATTCAACTTTATGCATCCAGAAAAGCAACACCAGGCCATGCCTTCCCATCGGACAGTGATTTGTTGCATGCCATGGAAGACTCATTCATTTACACAGAAACTGCAGATCAGCTGACAGCAATCAGCGATGTCAAAAAAGATATGGAAAAACCACAACCAATGGAGCGGTTGATTTGTGGTGACGTTGGTTATGGGAAAACGGAAGTTGCTATGCGGGCTGCCTTCAAGGCTGTCTCTTCCGGTAAACAGGTTGCATTGCTTTGCCCAACAACTCTTCTTGCAAGTCAGCACGGAGTAACCTTTGCTGAACGATTCCGCGATTTCCCGGTAAAAATTGGCGTAATCAGCAGATTTAAAAGCAGTTCCGAGCAGAAGGAGCTTTCTCGTCGGGCAAGAGAGGGTGAGATTGATGTTCTGATTGGAACTCACCGACTCTTTTCCAGAGACATCAAATTCAAAGATTTGGGTTTGTTGATTATCGACGAAGAACATCGCTTTGGTGTTAAGCATAAAGAACGAATCAAACAGATTCGTAAACAGGTTGATGTGTTGACAATGAGCGCAACACCGATACCAAGAACGCTGTATATGTCACTGATGGGAGCTCGGGATCTTTCCCTGATTAACACTCCACCTCGTGACAGACTGCCAATCCAAACAGAGCTTTGTACTTTTTCTGAAGAGGTTTTGTCTGAAGCGATTACCAGAGAACTGCATCGTGGTGGTCAGGTCTTTTTTGTACATAACAGAGTGGAAACAATTCAGGCAGTTGCGGCGATGGTCCGGGATTTATTGCCTGATGTCAGAGTATGTTTTGCTCATGGACAGATGAAAGAGGATGAGCTTGAGAATGTAATGACCAAGTTCTTGAATCATGATTATGATGTACTGGTCACAACTACAATTATTGAATCTGGTCTGGATATGCCCAGGGTCAATACAATCATCATTGATCGTGCCGATAGATTCGGTTTGTCGCAGTTATATCAAATTCGAGGTCGAGTTGGCAGGTCCAGTCAAAGAGCTTTTGCCTACCTGATGACCCCTCCGGGAGAGCGATTGACTTCAGATGCTCGTCGCCGATTGTCAGCGCTGGAAGAATTTCAGGCACTCGGCTCTGGTTACCATATTGCAATGCGTGACCTGGAAATTCGTGGGGCCGGTAACTTGCTTGGTCAGCAGCAAAGCGGACACATGGAAGCAATCGGGTTTGATTTATATTGCAGGCTGCTTGATGAATCAATTCGAGATCTTAAAGGTAGCGGTGGAATGACTGTGCCTGAGGTTCGTGTTGAAATCGGTCTTTCTGCTTATTTACCAGACGGTTATGTTAATGAAGCAGCCCAAAAAATGGACCTTTACAGACGCTTGGCAAGGGTCAGAGAAGAGCATGGTTTTACACTTATCAGTGATGAAATGAGTGACAGATATGGCCCTCTGCCTGTAGAAGCTACCAACCTTGTAGATATTTATCGTCTCAGATTATTAGCAGGTATTGTTGGAGTTGAAGAGGTCAGAAAAGGGAAAAAGATAGTTTCTCTGTTTTTCGCTAGCGGAAAAGAGCCTTCACCGGTTATAATTCGCGGCTTAATGGGAACCGGAATCAAAGGTCTGATGTTTCAGGCCTCTGAACAGTTCGTAATCAAGATTTCAATATCAGAAGATGAAGCATTTTCTGCTGCTTATGCTGTGTTGGATCTTATTGATCGTTTGCGTAAGGAAAAACTGACGCATAACGAGTAAAAAGTTTAAATCAAGGGAGTTAACATGAAAATCCGCAGTTTATTACTGCTCGCATTGCTGGCA
This sequence comes from bacterium, assembly GCA_024229695.1. Lineage (GTDB taxonomy): Bacteria > Krumholzibacteriota > Krumholzibacteriia > LZORAL124-64-63 > LZORAL124-64-63 > JABIBH01. Next base: position 7,046 of record JAAESD010000583.1, on the reverse strand, counting down.
ATTATTGCAGGTTGTTCAGGTGGTAGCGACGAATCTGTATTGGCAAAAGTTGGCGATCGTGAAATAACAGCCAGTTATTATGAGGACAGACTTAGTAATTTGAAGCAGAATGAACTTCCTACCAAAGATGGTGAAGTCTTGGATACAGCCTTATTGGAAGGCAAACTGCGTTTTCTGGAGATCATAATTGACAAAGAGTTGATGGCATTAAAGGCTGAACAATTAGGCTTTGGTAAAATTGATCGAATTGAATCTTTGAATACAGCAGTTACTGAATTCAAGGCTGGGGAGATAATGCATCAGGAGTTGGTTATTGATCCTTCTCAGAATATATCTCAAGCTGAGATCGATGATTACTACAGTAACCTTCAGCACAAACGCAATTTCCACTTTATCCTCTGTAATTTTGAAGATGATGCTCTGAAAGCTCGTGAAGAAATTCTTGCTGGTGGGCTTTGGGAAGATGTGGCAGACAAATATAACGATGGCTCTCGTGGCCCTAGAAACGATTACTCAGTCACTTTCGAATATGGCAGGGCTCAGGATAAATTTGAAAGGGCATTGTTTAGTGCAGAGGTTGGAGAAGTAACAATGCCAGTATCTACTGTTTATGGATGGTGGATCTTGCGTCTGAATACTATTGAAGACAACCGTGTTCCTGAACTTGATGAACAATTTATTACTAAAATAAAGCAGACTCTGGTTGCTAGAAAAGTAAACCTTGGTCGTGATGCATTTATTCAGGAAAGTAGAGCAAAACATGGTTTTCATATGGACGAGGCTGCTCTTTGGATTGTTTTCCAGGGACTTCCTGAAGTAGATGAGCCATATCTTAATCCTGATACGAACAAGCCAAATCCCAGAGAGTCTCTGGCGCCATTGGATATTGATGTAGAGGATCTGGACAAAGAATTTTACAGATGCCAATTCGATCTTTCTGAAGAACCTGAAGTCTGGACAGTTGGTGATTATAAGTCACTTTATGATGATTTGAATGTTTTCCAGAGACCAAAAAGATCAAAACTCCTCAATGGAGTTAAGTTGGACATTTGCCAGAAATTGATTGATAAAATGCTGTTGATTTCGGAGTCTCGAGAACGTGGCTATAATGAGCATCCTGCAGTTTTTGCAGAAGTGAAAAAACGTACTGAAGAGATGATGGTTAATAAGCTGTTCGAAGAAGTAATTGTTATTGATACAATAGTTTCTCCAGAAGAAGTGAATGCGTTTTGGGCTGAAAATTCTGACAAGTTCCTGGATACCGAAACTGGTGAGCAAATGGAACTCGATGACGCTCGTAATTCCATTGGTGAACATATCAGAACATTACGCAAGGATGTAATGCTAAGAGGATTGCTCGACGAATGGAGCGATGAATTTGGCGTTAAAATCAATGAGGAAGCTCTGATGAAAACAGCCAGCTGGGCAGTACTTGTGCCTCTGGAAAATTCACCAGTAGCAGGTCCTTCAGTACCGCCAACACACTAGTTCATGTGAGAAAATAAGGATACCGGAGCCTGACAGCTCCGGTACTTCTTGAAAGGTTAGTCCTGATGTTGCGTTTGTTTATAATGTTTGCAGTATTACTTTCTTCTCTGCCAATTATTGCTCAACCAGATAATACTCCGGTACTTATTGACCGGATTGTAGTTATCGTGGACGAGGAGCCCATTTTGCAGAGTGAGCTTGAGCGGGAGATATCTCTATACCAGCTGGAAGCAAGAAATGCTGGTATGGAAGTTCCTGAAAGCTCTAAAGAGCTGCGTGAGCTGGTAATTTCGAGGCTGGTTGACAGTAAACTGGTTATTGCTGCTGCAAAACAGGCTGATATTCAGGTAGATGATGTAGCTATTGAGCACAGGGTTCAGGATAATATTGACCAGCTTATTCGTTACTATGGATCAGTTTCAAAACTTGAGAAAGATTTGAAAGCCAGTGGCATGACTCTGGATGACTATCGACAGAGAACATTTTCTCAATTGCGGGATCAGCAGTTCAATCGATCTGTAATTCAGCGTTTTATTCGCCCAAATATTGAAGTCAGAGTAGAAGAGATTGAAGATTTTTATACCAATCGTTCTAAAGAACTTCCTGCTGAACCAGACAGTGTGACAATTGCTACAATCCTGATTCAAGTTGAGCCTTCAGTTGAACTTCAAGCAGAACTTCAAGTGAAAATGGCAGCAGTCAGCGAGAAACTTGAGGCGGGCGTAGATTTTGCTGAAATTGCAAAAGAACTGAGCGATGGGCCAGCCGCATCACGAGGTGGTCGGATTGGCGTTATCTCTCCAGGTATGCTTTTCAGTTCAAATCTGGAAGATGCGGTTTATGGATTAACTGCTGGTGCAGTGAGCTCTCCAGTTGTTACTGAACGTGGAATTCATATTGTAAAAGTAAATTCCATCGATTCTGAAAAGCGTGATGTCAGCCAGGTGTTTTTCCCAATTAACATTACTGCGGAAGATATTGAAAAAGCACAAACCAGAGCTCAAACTGCTTTCGATAAAGTATCTGCAGGTGAGCCTTTTGATTTGGTTGCCCTTGATTTCAGTGACGACAGAGCAACAGCTCACAACGGTGGTCACATGGGGACTTTTGCTTTGAATACACTGTCTCCAACAATTTCTGATGCCATCGGAACTTTTGGAACCGGCGATTTGGTTCCTCCATTCCAGACTCCTGCAGGATTTTATATTTTACTAATCAAGAATCGGACAAATGGTCTGGTACCAAGTCTTGAAGAATCTACTGATTACATTCGCAATACACTTGAGATGGATAAGATGGAAGAGGAATTGATTGTCTACATTGAAAAATTGCGAGATCGATTTGTTGTAGATTACAAGGAGTTTTAAAGGTTGTGCTGAACAGTTTTGCTGGCAGACAGGAAATTGTGGACAAGATTCTGCAAAAGGATCTTGATGGAAACCTCGCTCATTCCCACTTGTTTGTTGGTCCTGACGGAAGCGGCAAATTATTTACTGCTCTGGAAATTGCCCGCCGAATTAACTGTGTGACCCCCCAAGAGTGTCAACAGCAAGCTGTTTGTGAAAGCTGTAAAAAAGCAGTCACCTTCCAACATCCGGATATTCGCTGGATTTGTCCCGCTCCAGCCTCTACTGGAGAGAAAGAAGCAGCTGAACTTTACCAGTTTATCCAGGAAGATCCATTTTACGAACCAACCTATGCAGCTTCCAGTCAGGTTCTGATTGGCGATGTAACTCACCCGGGTCCTTTATCAGTTCGTTCAGCATTGAAATACTTGCGTGTAAAACCTTTTCAAGGTAAGCGTAAAGTTGTAATTGTTTCCGGTGCCGACAGGCTTCGTGCCGGCGCTGCCAACGCTTTTCTGAAAACTCTGGAAGAACCACCTGATGATGCGTTGATAATCTTGCTGACTCCAGTTCGCAGCTCGGTTCTGCCAACAATTCTTTCCCGATGCCAGCAAACTCGTTTTGAACCATATAATGAGAATGAACTGGCCAATCTGTTGCAAAAAATTTACCCCGATATTCAGGTAACTCAAGCAGTTGAACTCGCCAAGTCGGGAAGTGGCAATGCACGCCAGGCTGCTCTTTTGAGACAACCTGTGCCACAGATATTACGTCGATGGGCAATCAGCTTGTTGGATTTGGCTCATCGTGGCAACGAGGGAACCCTGCAAATTGCTGCTGATATGCTGCACAAAGGAAAACTGCCAGCATCGATTGCTGAAGAAGTTGCTCCTGGTAACAAAAGTATTGCCAAAGATGCATCTGACCTTGTTGAAAAAAGAGATCGCGTAATCAGGATATGCAGTATGTTAAGTATCTATTATTGTGATATGCTGAATTGTGTGACTCGTGGTGATACATGGGTTCCGCGTATGGCTAGTGATGCAGAGAAGTTAAAATCGATAGTAACGCAACGAACTGTTCATAGTTTGTTGCTGGACATAGATGCGATTGAGCAAGCCCGGCTGGATGCCGATCGCAACCTGAACCTCGGCCTGGTTATGGCCGTGTTGTTCAAGGAGTTGGTAAGTAATGCAACAGAACAAACAAGGGCCCAATCAGCCTGATAAAGATAAAAACAATCGGGCAAATGATGATATAGTCGTTCTGCAGTTCAAAGGCAATCGTAAAGGCTATTATAACAATTTTAACAAAGTAGAAATTGCTCTGGATGATTACGTCCTGGTTCAAGCTGACCGTGGCAAAGATATGGGCAAGGTTATTTATATTGGCAAAGGTAACAAATCCTGGTGGGATCAGACCGATGGATTAGGTGTGATTGGTCACGCCAATGAAGCACAACTCATGATGCTTCATGACAACCGTGCTGATGAGTGGGAATATTACGACATCTGTCTCGAAAAGATTCAGCTGCGAAGATTGAATATGAATCTGGTTTCTGTAGAGAAGCAGTTTGATCGAAACAAAATCACATTCTTTTTTACTGCTGATAAAAGAGTCGATTTCAGATTGCTGGTAAAAGACCTGGCATCGATATTCAGAACAAGAATTGAGTTGCGACAGATTGGAGTTCGCGACGAAGCGAGGATGAAAGGTGGACTAGGTCTGTGTGGCAGGGAGCTTTGCTGCAGTTCTTTTCTGGAAGATTTTTCTCCAGTAACTCTCAAAATGGCCAAAACTCAGCAGCTGCCGATGAGTCCTGCAAAGCTATCCGGGCTATGTGGTAGACTGCGTTGCTGTCTTGCTTACGAAAACGATGATTATGAAGCAATCGCAAAACGGATGCCGCAGGTTGGAGATACAGTGACATATAATGGTCAGGATTGTCCTGTAAACAAGCTTGATATGTTAAGTGAAAAAGTGACAATCTGGCTTGAGGGTGAGAGAGAGCAAGTTCAGGTTTCGACTTCCGAGCTGGAGTGGCAGGGAAAAAGTGCCGGTGGCTGTGGCGGTTGTTGCAAGAATAAGACGGAGCAATAGGTTGTTTATAGATACTCACCTTCATATAAACAGAAAAGAATTTAATAATGAGTCTGCCGATGTTGTAAATAGAGCAATATCTGCTGGTGTGACCAGGTTCATGAATGTTGGCTATGATATTGAAAGTAGTAAATATTCAGTTGATCTCAGCGCCAGGGACAAGCGTTTTTATGCTGCGGTTGGAGTGCATCCCCACGATGCTCTTTTGATTGCCAGCGCAGATGAAGAAATCAATATTGAGAATCTGAATGAAATTAAAAAAATGGCAAAAGGTGCTGTGGCAATAGGTGAAATCGGTCTCGATTACTTCCGTGACTTGTCACCAAGGCCAGCCCAAAGAGCAGCATTCAGTGCTCAACTTGAACTGGCAACCGAACTGAATATGCCGGTGGTTTTACATATTCGCGACGCATACGATGAAGCAATCGGTGTGTTGGAAAAAACAGGATTACCTCCAAAGCGTGGAATTATGCACTCATTTGCCGGAGATATGCTGGCAGCTGAATGGGCTGTTGAAAATGGATTCCTTTTGGGAATCGGTGGTCCGGTTACTTATAGAAACAGCAAGTTGTTTGAATCGGTCAAACTTGTTGGTGCAGAAAATATTGTCCTGGAAACCGATGCCCCGTGGCTACCACCAGTGCCACATAGAGGTAAGCGCAATGAGCCTTCTTATCTGGTTCATACTGCTGAACATGTTGCTCAATTACTGGAGTTGCCTTTGGCGGAACTTGCCTCTGTTACTGCTACCAACTTTCTTGATTTGATTGGGGCTAGTGGTGAGTAGTCAGATGGAAATTTTGCGCAAATACGAAATCAGGCCTGTAAAAAGGCGTGGGCAGAATTTTCTTATCGATGGGAATATGTGTCGCACAATTGCTGATGAAATAATGTCGATCAGTAATAATGTGCTGGAACTTGGCGCAGGTGCAGGCGCAATCACTTTACCGCTTTTGCAGCTGGGTGCTTCTGTTACGGCAGTAGAAATCGACAGGCATCTTTGTGAGTTGTTGCGTTCTGAAACAAAGGACTTAAGCAATTTCAATCTGATTGAACATGACCTGGCAAAACTGGATTGGCATGATATGATTACTCAGGCAGGTGAAATGCCAGTAGTGGCAGGGAACTTGCCTTATGTTTTAACCAGTGAAGTTTTGTTTGCACTTGCAGACTTACGCGATAAAATATCTGGGGCGCACTTTATGATGCAATATGAAGTTGCCGAACGGATGATTGCTTCTGAAGGCGGCAAGGATTTTGGAGTTTTAGCAATAGTTCTGGGCTCACTTTTTGATATTGAGCTTGTCAGAGCTGTGCCGGCATCTGTATTCTGGCCACAGCCTAAGGTTAAGTCGGCGTTGATAGTTATGAAGCGCAATAGCAGCTCCTGGACTGATGAGCAGTTACAACAATTTCGGGCTGTCGTGCGTGTTGTTTTTACAAGGCGCCGGAAAAAGATTAGCACAATAATTCGGAGCAGTTTCAAATTGGATACAAAAATAACGGATCGATTATTGGAGTCCGTTGGTATAAACAGAGATTTACGCCCGGAACAGATTAACAGAGAATTGTTTCGCAAACTGGCAGAAGTATTGCCAACGCAGGAGGTACAATGAAAAGATTAATTACACTTCTCTTGTTGATGCCTGTTTTGTTGTTTGCGCAAGTGGATGAAGACGAAGCTCCAGAAACACAAAGTACTTTCTTTGCCGCTTTAGATTCAACTTCCCAGGAATCTCAACCAGAAATTCCATTGCTTTTGTCGTGGACAAAAACCCCTTCAGCACAAATGAAAGCTCAAGTCAGGAAAATTAATTTCAATGCCAAGTTGGACAACAGTTTTGTTTTTAAGGGGCAAAACATATTGTCTGTTTCAACTGAATTTTCGCAGGATGATTACAGAAGACAGGATAAAGTTGTAGAGAATAGAAAGGGTAACCTGTCATTTTCAAATCAGGATATTGCCGGTTTTAAAACAAACTTTGGTATGATGGATAACTGGAGTGAAGATACAATTGTAAACTCTGGTGGTATCAAGAATGTTAACAAGAGCGATCTTAAACAGGCCAATATTGGAATTTCAAAAGACAGTTATCAGACAGGTGATGTCAG
>JAAESD010000582.1 GCA_024229695.1 bacterium | reverse complement strand
CCCAGTCAATGTATGCTGCAGAGTTATTCTTTGATACTGCATCTTCCATCATTACCATACCAAGTGTGTAAATTGATTTTTCTTGACATTGAATCCATAATTTTGCTTGTTTGTTATCTCCATCTTTGTAATTTTGTTCTGCTTTGTCATAACATTCCATAATTACATTGTGAGTTGCTCTATCGTGCATTTGTGCTGCACTTGCAAAGTGTTTATTGTAAATTGCTTCTGCATCTGCTAGAAGTGCTAATGATTCGTCAGTTGTTTCTGCTTTGTATGCATTGCCAAGAGTTTTCTTTACTTTAGCCCATTGTTCACCAAGTTTTACTACTTCTTCAGCAGCTGGTGAGCCAGATGAAACTAAGTCTTCAGCATTATCAAGATCATTAGTGATTTTTTGGATTGTTGCTTGAATCAAGGCTTCAGATGAACCAGATTCAATCATGTTTCGTAGTTCTTCTCTCATGTCATTTTCAATTTCTTTCATTAAGAAATTGTTGTATTCACCAATTGGGGCCTCTAGGAATTCATAGTTGTCCAAGTATGCAGTACCGACTAGTTCGTGTGCTAATTCAGCATCACCGTTAGCATATGCTGCTTGTGCAGTAATCAATAATCTATCAATAGTGTCAAAGTAACCACCGAGGTTTGCTCCACCTTCACCTGCGTTTGCTTGTAGGTTCTTTACAGTGGTAGTTGCTTCATCAGCCTGTTTTAGGACTGTAGAGATTTTTACTTTGTCATCTACATCAGAGGCAATACTTGATAATTGTGATTGTAATGTGCTAAAGTCACTTGCTCCAAGTGCTTTCAATACGTCTGCGTTTTCATCTGCAATTTCAACTGCACCGTGTGCAAATGCTACAGTTTCAGCATATTCCATGTCATTGATGATTGCGCCTGTACCGTCAATTGCGTCAACATATTCTACTTTGACTAAGTGTAATCTGTCAGAGATACCTGCTAGTGCAAGTGCTTCAGGAGTACCAT
>JAAESD010000581.1 GCA_024229695.1 bacterium | reverse complement strand
ATGGAAAATGGTACTTATGTGGCTTATATAATCATCGATCACAACGATGGTGGCCCAGCTGTTATTACAGTCACAATGACTGTTGAAAGTGGCGCACCTTCTGGTGTTGATACACCTGATAGGTTTGCCCTGACTGGTAACTATCCAAATCCATTCAACCCATCGACAGAGATTGCATTCTCAATGTCTGCAGATGGCCCTGCAACTTTGGAAATAATTGATGTTCGAGGTTCTCTGGTTCAGACAATTGATTTGGGAGACCTCACCGCAGGTGCCCATACAATCAACTGGAATGGCAAGGATAACAACGGACGTAATGTTGCCAGTGGAACATATTTTGCTCGATTGAGAGCAGCGGATAATGAAGCGACACACAAGATGATGCTCGCCAAATAGACATCGTTCTCACCGTGAAGCCCCTGACATATGTCGGGGGCTTTTTCTTTGCTTGAAACTGTTAATACAGGGATGTAACTTGTTAGGAAGTTAACAGGCTGTTGTTTCTTTAATAGAAAGGGTTCGATGTGAAGACCGTACAAGTTATTGGATTGATTTTATTACTTTGTGGTGCTGCTTTTGCCCAGGATGTGGATGTTGATATAACGGGCAGAACTGTTTTTTGTATTCACTATGATGATGGATTGCAGTCACAGGATTTCAGCTCGTATATCACTGATGCGGATGAACAGGAGCTGAATTTTAATCCTCGCGATACCAGAATCGGATTCAAAGCTATTTCAACCGATGGCCCCTGGACTTTCAAGTCAGTTTTTGAAGTCGATTTTTACGGAACAAACGCCAGCAATAATTTGATTCCAAGACTTCGTCTCGGTTATGCAGAGGCTGCTAACTCAAACGGACTGAGCATGCGGTTTGGCCAGGACTGGTTACCAATTGCACAGCAGTTCCCTGGAACTGTAGACTTTGGTGTTCTGTCATGGGGTGGCAATCTCTGGTGGCGTGTACCTCAAGTCACAGCCAGATATAACAAGGGTAACATTGAAACACTTGCAAGTTTGGCAACGCACAGAAATAGTAACCAGCAGGAAATTGATGAAAAAATGCCATGGGTGATGGGCCGTATTGCTGCCAAAAATCTGTTTGGCACAAAAGCTATGGTTGCACTAGGTGGCGGTTTTAGATCTGTTATATTTGCAGGCAATGAATATTCTTCACATGTGATTGCTGCTGAATTCAAACTTCCAATTGGCAAAACATTAATCAATGGTGAACTATACAGTGGACAGGGCGTAGGGCGTGAATTTGTTCGCTACGGTCTGGACTACAATCCAACTCACCCAGATGGTGCCACAGAAATGGCTTGTACTGGTGGCTTTGTAAACTTGAAAGTGCCTGCAAACTGCAAACTCGATTTTAATGTTGGTATCGGTATGGATGATCCTGAAGATGATAATCTTGAAGATTCAACTGCACCTTATCTGAAAAACACAGTTATATATGCCAACATGAAATACAAAATGACCAAGCAATTTGGATTTGGTGTTGAATACAATGACTATGAGACAATTGCTCTTGATGAAGTTGCTCGTGACGGTTCAAGACTGACTTTTGCCTGGTGGTATATCTTCTAGATTATAATCAGATAAAAACTGAGGGCGCATCAAATGATGCGCCCTTTTTGTTTTCTACACGTGTAGAAATTAAGATTTATTTACTGCTACTTTTTTCTGCGTCATCAATGAAACAACAACCAGAGTCATGAAACTCAATGGAATTGAAATCAATCCAGGGTTGCTGAATGGAACAAGAGCAGTGCTTGGGTCCAGCCCATATCTGGTATACATACTTGGTGATGCCAGAATCAGACCAAGAGCAGAAATAATACCGATAACAATAGATGCGGTAATGCCTCTGGCAGTAGTCTTTTTCCAGAATAACAACATGACGATTGCAGGGAGGTTTGCAGATGCTGCAACAGCAAATGCCCAACCAACCAGGAATGAAACATTCATGCCTCGGAAAAGGATTCCCAGAATGATGGCCAGAATACCGACAGCAAATGCAGCTACTTTACCTGCATAAACCTTTTTCTTCTCAGTCATTTTCATGCCTGCAAATCGATCCATCAAGTCATGGGCAACTGCACCCGATGCTGCAATAATCAAACCACTAACCGTACCAAGTACTGTAGCAAAAGCGATAGCGGAGATGATTGCAAACAGGAATGTTCCAAAAGATTTTGCCAACAGTGGAGCTGACATATTATTGGTCACAGGATTTACAACAGCGTTAACCATTGCCCCAAGTCCCATGAACAGTGTCAGAATATAGAAAAACCCGATAGCTGAGATAGCAACAATTGTCGACTTACGAGCAGCGGCAGGGTTTGGAACAGTATAATAACGAATCAGGATATGAGGCAGAGCTGCAGTACCACAGAATAGTGCCAACATTAGAGAAACAAAGTCGAATTTCTGAAGTGGCGTGCCCATAACTTTAAACTTCAGACCTGGGCGCATAATCTCATTACCGGCTGTAATTACGGGGTAGTGAGCTATGATTGCAGAGCCATCTTCAGCATTGAATTTGGCTGCTTTATAACGCTGAACTTTGGTTTCTTTATCACCAAGAAGTGATAGCAACTTTGGAATTGAAAGATTCTTCTGGGTTGCTTCAGGGCCAGTTTTTCCAGCAATCTGTACCAGATTACCAACTTGCCTCAATTGATTATCAGCAGAAGCAGGTTTGCCATTGATTAAGTGTTGGCCATCTTTAAGAGCTTCCCACTGGATCTCTTTCAAGACAATATCATCTGTGTCTTCTTGAACCATCCACCATGAAAAGTCAGACAATTTTACAAACTTGTGGCCTGCAACATTGTGTGTTTCCAGAATTGTGGACTGAAGTGTTGAAAGAGTTGTTTCCTGGTATGTGTAGAATTTCGCACGACCACCCTGGTCAGGTTCTGTACTTAATCCTCTTATCAGTACTGCAGCTACCAGAATAACAGAGAAAACAATCAACAGTCCACCTTTTAGAAACTGTACATATGTTGTCGATGTCATACCTGCAGTTGCAACAATCGTGATTACGATGATACCAACCATGATAACGCCAACATAGTGAGGCAGCCCAAGTAGAGGCTCAACCAGCACACCGGCGCCAACCATCTGAGGAATCAGATAAAAGATTGATACAATCAAAGTACTGATTGCAGCAGCCAGTTTAATACCGCGACTGTTGAACTTGGCGTCTAGTGCATCAGTGAATGTGTATTTACCAAGTCTTTTCATCGGCTCTGCAACAACAAACAGTGCAACAATCCAGCCGGCCAGATAACCGATGGAGTAGAGGAAGCCATCGTAACCAACGGTTGCAATCATTCCACAAATTCCCAGGAACGATGCGGCCGAAAGGTAGTCACCAGCAAATGCAACACCATTGACGCCCCAGTGAATTTGTCCACCGGCTGCGAAGTACCCACTTGCTGATTTTGTTTTTTTAGCAAAGTAGAACGAAAGAAACAGAACTGCAGTAACAAATATGAGGAAAATAGCGATAGCCATTATTTAACCTCCGCTGAACCGTTAAGTTGTTTTTCTTTCAAAGAGCAGATGCGGTTATAAATCAATGCCATGATCAAGGCTAAAATAATCAGGCCAAAGCCGTAAACAACAGCAAGGTTAAGGCCTAGAAAGATAACATTTTCCATGGAGAGCGGGCTGATGACATTGATTGCTACAAAAGTTGCGTAAACCAATGCGTAGATGATAAACATTCGGACACCAAGTTTGGATTTGAAATCCTGTGCGTGGTCCACACTGCTTTGTGCAGCAGGTTCATGAAGCATTCTGTTCCTCCTGTGGAATCAGTTGGGGTTGTATGTCGATAAATTAACACCCAAAAGGTCGGTATTCAAGGTATATGATAAATCTATAACAAGGGTAGATAGGTCTTGTTTTCAGAAGGAGTTAGTATCCAATCACCATCAGAATCAGTCCTGCGAGTAATCCCACAAACAAGTTAATTGATTTTATTTTTAATGTGTCATCCAGGGAAAACCCGATAAGTGGCAGCAAACCATGGCCATTTTGAACAAGGCAACTTGTAAGCATTACAGAAAATGGGACATGACCAGCAGCGAACATTGTGATAAACAGCAGGTGCGGGCCTGAAATAGGAATGAGTCCAACAGCTGCAGCCATGCCAAGAGCAATCCATTTGCTGTCAGGGGCAGCGTTGATAAGTTCAAGCTGACCGCTGAACAGTTCAACAATTATTAGAGAGAACGCCAGCCAACCAATAATTCGCGGGAAGTGACCTCGTAAAATATGGTTCCACATGTGGTCGGTTAAAAAATGCTTCCACCCCAACCAGTGGCTGTGTTCGTGGTCATGATGTTCAATTTCACATTTTGCAGCAAAGGACATTTTAAATTTGCGGGCAATAAATGTTGCAATAAATCCACCAATAACTCCGACGACAAATTGAGATATCAGCAACAGAACAGCAACCATAGGAGTGAGGTGACCTTCACCTGTAATGCCAGTCCAGATTACAAATGCTTCATCACCGGCAGTTGCGAGCATTGTGGCAGTTATCCCACCAAAGCCCAGCAGGCCAGCCATGTACATTGCATCGGCCGCAAATGTACCACCACATCCGGGGAGGATCCCCAGGAATGATCCGAGCACTTTTTGTGCGCCTCTATTGTTTACAATTTTTTCCTGAACAGTTTTGCTCCAGCGGAGTTCAACCAGCTCAACAAGACTCATTACCAGCAAAACTAGTACTGATACGTGAAGGAGTTCATCTATTAAATTTGCCATTGCAGTTCCTTTGTTTAATTAGAGCCATATAATAATTCCGTATTCCAGAATATGCCAACCTATAATCTGGACAAGCGTGAAAATGCAAGTTATCGTCACTGATATGAAAATTGCATTCATTGGAACTCACGGGGTCGGCAAGACCACACTTTGCTTCGAACTTGCAGCATGTCTTAAGAGGCTTGATGTGAGTGTTGATGTAGTTAAAGAGGTTGCCCGACATTGCCCTCTGCCAATAAATCGCGATACCACCCTGGATGCTCAGCAATGGATTCTCCACACTCAGATTGCGCAGGAGATTGCAACCTCGCAGGCTTATGAGGCAATTGTATGCGACAGGGCAGTGCTCGACAACTATGCATATCTTGTTCATGCAACAGGTCGAAAACCGGAGTTTGAACAGCTGATTCGCCATTGGATGTCAACTTACTCAATGCTTGTAAAAGTACCTGTTATTGCACCTCCAGCTTTTGATGGCACTCGTGACATATCTGTCGATTTTCAACTGGAAATTGATAAAGTGATTACTGAACTGATTGCCGATTTCCAGCTGGAAACTGTAGAATTGGACGCTGCAGACCGTAATAACTGGATTCGTGTTGTCTTGCGCAATGCAGGGTTACCAGAAAATACGCCCCAATTGGATCTTTTTAACAATATTAATAACGAAACACTCTAAAGTAACTCCTTCTGCTGTCGATATCATACAAGACATCACCGTTTTGTAACTTGACAACAAGCGTGGAGTTTATGCAGCTAATCGACCTCGAAAAGCCAGTAACTACTGACAGTAGAATCAGCCAGGGGCAAAAAGCCTTGCTGGACAGGTATATAGACGATATTCAGCAAAATACAAATTTGTTGCGTGATGGTCCTTTAATCCCTGTTAATGAAGTCCCACCAGAAGTAATTCTGGATATCAGAGAGTTAACAGTCTGGCGCAAATCGTTGTCTGAGGCAACTGGCTTGCAGACTTTGTTTTATGTTGAAGAAAACAATCATCGACGACCAGTTATGAACAGCAAAATGCAACTGTCTTCACTGGCTGAATACGATGAAGCCTGTTGTAACGCAACTAGCAGAGTGCTTGAAACAACAAATGCTGATTCAGAAGCACATGGTGGAGTTTGCACTGGGTGCGGATTGCCAATCTGGATTTCTCCAATAAAATTATCCCATGATTCAGAACAGGTGACAATTGGTTGGCTGGTTGGGCATGCACTAGTTGCTCCGGTCAAGCCGATGCAGGATATGGTTGATATGATTGCAGGGCATGCCTCACATGCCGCGTCGGAAGAGTACAGCAGGTGGGTCTATGCTGCTTTGCAGAAAAGTCATACTCAATCCCTGCTCGAGTCTGCTGAAACAGACCGAAAGAATATGCTTATAAGTGAGCTAAATGCCAACAAGCTTGCTCAAGCCAAAGAAGAGATACAAGCTGCATTGGAAAAAGCAGATATTGCCAACAAAACAAAAAGTATGTTTTTAGCTGCAATGAGCCATGAGATCAGAACGCCGCTGACATGTGTAGTGGGATTTGCTGACTTGTTGTCAATGCCGGGAATTGATTCAGAGAGAGCAGCAGATTTTGCCCGCAATATCAAAGACAGTGGTCAAGTTCTGATGGGCTTGATTAATAATGTTCTGGATCTTTCCAAAATTGAAGCTGGTCGTATCGAGCTTGAACATATTGACTATGATTTACGTCATTTGCTTTCAGAAATTGAATCGATTTTCAGCATGACTGCAAGCGAGAAGAAGCTCGACCTGATTTTTGACATCAGCGACAAAGTACCAGAAACTCAAACTGGTGACCCTACAAAAACCAGACAGATTATGATGAATCTGGTAGGTAATGCTATGAAATTCACAGCATCAGGTAATGTAACTCTAAAAGTGGACTACATTGCTGACAACCAGCTTGACATAACAGTTTCTGATTCAGGTTTTGGTATACCAGAAGATCAATTGCCACATATTTTCGATGCATTCTGCCAGGCTTCCCCCGAGACAACTCGCAAGCATGGCGGCTCTGGCCTTGGTTTGGCTATTACGCACAAACTTATTGAATCTATGGGTGGAGAAATCTCTGTTGAAAGTACTCCTGGCATTGGAACTACTTTCAGTATGACACTTCCAAACAGCTGATTCGTCCCATTTTGCAATACCCCGAAAGCCTCATAGGGAACTATAGGAACTCATGAGTTGTTACATGCCATGTAATCGGCGTGGAACAGCTCTTGCAGTGTTTCTATTTACCCGCTCCTGTCAACTTAAACAAGGTTTAGATGGAGCTTTACCACCGGAGGCCATGACTATTTTCTGGTATTTGAAGTTGTTTGGAGCGGGAGCCTTTTTTAGTCATTGCAAAAAATGATAAATTCTGTATTCTATGATTAATGTCACCAATTACTCTTGCAAACAGGAGGTTCCGCATGGTGAGTGCCGCTTCTAGGGTAAAACTATCAGTTTGGCCCGAAGAGATTCTCAGTCTTCCCAAAGTCGAAATTCCAATTTCCGGTGTAACCGGCCACATTCTTAAGAACAGCGAGAAACAAGTTGTCTTCTTCCATTTTCCGGAAGGCACAACTGTTCCTGATCATAATCACAGTGCTCAATACGGGTATCTGGTCACAGGTGAGATGACGCTGGAAATCGAGGGCAGAACAGAACTTCATTCAGCCGGGGATAAATATTACATCCCCGCAGGTGTGAAACATAGGACATCTTTCAGCAAGGATTCTTTCGTGATTGATATGTCCAGTAATCTGGATCGTTACTAAAATTCAACAAGGTCCTTGGCTCTCTATTCGGGGCCAAGGACTATTTCGTATCTATTGTCACCGGTCATATATTTTTCTGCACAATGACGTACCTGCTCCGGTGTCACGTTCTTCAATTCATTGATGTAGTCTTCCAGTTCAACCACACCTCTGCCATAGAGCACATCCAATGCACATCGACCTGTTCTGGAACTGTTGGATTGCTGTGAAATCAGCATGTTGCCAATAATCTGGTTGACTGCGCGGTTGAATTCATTGCTGTCTGCAGGTGTAGTTGCAATTCTACTGAGTTCATCAATCATGGTTGTTGTAGCTTCTTCAGTGGTTGTTGGGTCAGTCAGAATGTATCCAACAATCATACCTGGACCAAATCCAGCAACTGACTGCAATCCAGAACTGTAGCAGAGAGATCGACGGTTGCGCAGAGCCTCGAACAGTCGGCCGCTTTGACCATTTAGTAAACTGCGCAGTACTGCCAGCGGTGCTCTGTCGGAGTTTGGTGAGTCTTGACCAGGCCAGGCAATCAATACAACACTTTGACGAATATCTTTTTCGATAACTCTTCTGACCGTACCAGCTGGCTGCCTGATATTGGTCAGATCACCAATAACTGGCGGTTTGCGAGTTGGCAGAGTTGCAAGTTGTGCTGAAAGTTGATCGGCAAGTTCATTTGCGTTGATATCACCAGCAGCAACAATATACAGATTATCTGTTGTTATTGATTGCCGATAATGGTTTTCAAGATTAGTTATTCCAATTTCAGGAAGTGAGTTTTTCATGCCGATTATCGGCCGACCATATGGGTGCTCACCATACATTATCTCCCTGAGAATAAGGCTGGCACTCTGGAATGGGTCGTCATCAATTGAACGCAAATCATCAAGAGCAAGTTTGCGTTCTTTATCGAGCTCTACCTGTCTGAAGTCTGGCTTACAGATAAGCTGGTTGGTCATTTTCAAAACTTCAGGCAGATTCTGAGTCAGACCTGTCAGATAGAACCCGCTGTACTCCCGAGAAACTGCAGGAGTCAGCGATGCACCAAGGCTTTCAATCTTGCCATGAAATTCTGATGAAGGTAAATCACCAAAACCTTTGATTGCCACTCGCTGAGTCATGTAAGTAAGCCCGGCTTTGTCATGTGATTCCAGACATGTGCCACCGATAGCGTGCCAACCCATCGTCATCACCGGCAGGGCACTGTTTTCTCGAACAAAAAGTCTCACTCCATTGTCCAGGGTCAGTTCCTTGAACGGGATATTGGCATTTATTGTATTGGCACCTTTGTATGCCTTTAGTTTAATCGATTTTTTTGCCCCGGCTTTTTCAGATTTCATGTCTGTCAGGTAGGGGGTGATAAGGCTTTCAAGCCCTCTGTTTGATTCAGGGAGGCCGGCTACTTGCAGGTCGTCATTTTTTGGTAAATAAAGCATCAGACCAAGACTGCTTTTACGGAAAATACGTCTGCACAGGCGGACAATATCTTCAGCGGTGACAGCTTCAATGCGCGATGAAAAATTAAATGCTGCATCAAGGTCATCCATCGTGTCATTCCAGCCCAGATTGGAAGCTTGCCCCTGAACAGTTTCCAGGCCAAACCAGTGACTGCGTTCAGTCCTTATTTTGGCCCGTTCAAGCTCCGACTCACTCACTGGAGTTGTCTTCATATCTTCAAGAAGTTCACATATTGCAACAATTGCGCGAGTCATTCGCGTGGTATCTGTCTCAAAATCGACGAGCAATATTCCTTCACGAGGGCCAGTTTCGCTGAGCATGGTAATGCCACTGACGAGTTCACGTTCTTCCTGTATTTTTCTGTAGAGTCTGCTGCTTCTGCCATCGGTAAGAATTTGTTGAACAACTGAAAGAGCTGCCCGGTCAGGATCATTGTCGGCAAGGCCAGGGAAAATCATCTTTCCATATGAGAGTTGTAAATCGCCACGTTCAATTCTGCTGCGCATACCGTTGTGCAGTGGCTCTGTATCTGGTAGCTTGGGAATTGATAATTCAGGAGGAGTTACAGATCCAAACTTGCTGTCAGCGAGCTGTAGTGCCTCTTCCAGGTCAACATCGCCAACAATAACCAGAGTCATATTTCCCGGCTGATAAAAAGTACGCCAGAATTTGATGATGTCTTCTCTAGGTGTGTCCATAAGATTTTTATCTTCGCCACCGATAGGGAATCGGTAAGGGCTTTTATCAAAGAGCATTTCCATGCCCCATTTCCAGGTCACGCCAAATCCGCCTGGACGGTCATCGTACATATGATTTTCGTGGACCAGAACTGTACGTTCTGCATCAAGGGATTCAGGCTCAAAAGTTGAGTTGAACATTGCGTCGTGCAGGATGTCGATGGACTTTGGCAGATGTTCAGCAGGAGAGGTGATATGATAGTTGGTAGTTTCATATCCGGTGCCGGCATTGGTAGACCCGCCGATGTCCGCAACTTCCAGCGCAAAATCGCCTTCACCACGTTTTTCGGTTCCTTTGAACATCATATGTTCTGTCCCGTGAGCCCAGCCTCGGGTTGTTCCGTATTCCAGGTTGGATCCTACCTTCACCCAGACATTGCAGACTGCAACCGGGGATCGATGGTCAGGTCGGACTAGAACTCGTAAGCCATTTTCAAGAACTGCAACTGTTGTGTTATGCATTAATTCGCGTTTTGCGATTGCCATTTACTCTGCCTTTGGATATGATGAATCAGCGAAAGATAACAGTAGTGTAGTTTCGAGTTGTCGCTTTGGCGATATTTATTTGAGGTAATTTTGAACCAGGTTCCTGATATATTAACCATCGATCTGGAAGAGTGGTTTCACGGCCACAATTATCTGGATTGTACTCCACCATCAGAGTGGGACAGCCAGGAATCAAGAGTTGAGCAGAACAGCGAAAAGTTGTTGAGCCTGCTGGATAAATATAACGTAAGAGCAACTTTTTTTGTACTTGGTTGGACTGCTGATCGTCACCCGGAACTTATAAAAAAAATCCATGACATGGGTCATGAAATTGCGTGCCATTCTTATGCTCACCCTGTTTTGTTTGAGATGACTCAACAACAATTCAGCGACGATGTTGATCGCGCATTGGAAGCGTTGTCACAGGCTGGAATTGAATCTGTAAAAGGGTATCGAGCACCAAGTTTTACCATGACTCCGCCTGTTTACTGTTTCCGGGATGTACTTCTGGAAAAGGGTTTCACTTATGACTGCTCTACTTTTCCAGTAAAGCATCCCCGCTACGGTCAGCCGAATGCTCCCAGAAAACCATTTATTACAGACAATGGATTGGCCGTTGTTCCGATGACTACTCTTCGCTTGCTGGGAATGAATTTTCCATTTTCTGGTGGCGGATATATGCGGTTGTTACCTGGATTTGTACAACCGATATTAGGCAAAATGGCAAAGCGCCAGGGAGTGCCGGTTATTACTTACCTACATCCATGGGAAGTCGATGATAAATTGCCGGAATGTGGCCAGGGAGGAATTCTGAAATTCCGCAGTCAGGGTGGACAAGCTACAACACTGCCAAAACTGGAAAAATTGTTACAACGTGGTGATTTCAGAACGATGGATGAGTTTGTAGAGAATTATTTCAGTTTATAAAACTCTGGTCTTCTATCCAGTAGAACATCATTTTGTGGAGTCATCATTTTATCAAATGTCATAAGGTCTATTTCTGCAGTTGCAGCTCCAACTTCATTATCAGATAACGATGCTAGTATATCGCCGCCAGGGCCGACAATCTGACTGCATCCAATAAACGTTGATGACAGGTCAGTTCGATGTTCTGTACCAATACGATTTGCTGTAACAGTATAAATTCTATTTTCGATGCTACGTGTAATCATTGCTGCAGGGCAGAAAGGCAATATCAGATTTGATGGGTGGCAAACCACTTGTGCTCCTGCAAGTGCCAGACTTCTGGTAGCCTCAGGAAAAATCCAATCAAAACAAATCATCATTCCGATAGTAAAGTTTCCAAATTTTTGAACAGGAAATCCCAGGTCACCCGGATCAAAAATGAGTTTCTCCGCCCAGAAGAGGTGGATTTTTCTATAAATTTCCACACTACCATCAGGTTTGCATAAAACAGAGGTGTTAAAGATATTGTCTTCGGATTTTTCAGGCAGGCCGGCAATTATGGCACAGTTATTAGAAGCAGCAAACTTCAGTAAAGCTCTACAGGTTGGTCCATCGGGCACAGGTTCTGCAAAACTGGCAAGTTCATCACGATCAACAAACTGGTATCCGGTAGCAAACAGTTCAGGTAAAACGGCTAGTTCAGTTTTAGCTGGAATAAAACTTAATGCTTCTTCAATATTGGCTTGAACCTGGCCGAACTCAGGCGAATTTTGCACTACAGATAAGATTAATTTACTCAAGACTACCCCCCGCGAGCAACAGTTCTAACTGCATCAACATATTATCTTTATTGAATTTCTGCTCAATTCTTTGTCTGCCTTGTAGGCCCAGTATCTCACATTCTTCAGAATCCGACAATAGCGTAATAATGGTTTTACCAAGTTGGAGTATATCTCCCGATTCAATCAGTTTTCCGGAGTTGCCAATTACTTCCGGCAATGAACTGCAATTTGACGCAATTACAGGTTTTCCTGCAGACATTGCCTCAGCAGCAACCAAACCAAAGCCTTCGTTGAAAGAAGGGAGAGCCAGCACAGAAATTCGTCTGTAAAAATCAGGCATATCATCAGACCATGGTTCAACTGTAACTCTTTCCGGGTAGCTCAGGTTTTTGCGCCATTTCTCAATGTTGATATTACCAGCACCGCGTATCAACAAGTCAGCATCGAGCTCATTCTCTACCGATTCCCATGCCTGCATCAACTCGGGGACTCCTTTACGAGCTGACAGTTCTCCGGCAAAGCCGAGCGTTGGTTTATCGGGAAATGGTGTTCTGGAAAATCGATCTGTATCAATTCCCTTGTATAAAAGATGTACTTTTTCCCTATCCAGCCACGGCGCAGATTCAAGAGTTGTTTCCAAAGTTGCATTGGAGTTCACGAGCACTCCGGTTGCAACTGTGTTAAGATAAAATCGATAGTAAAATCTGTTGCGAAGCGGGACATCGCTTTCTCTGCTCAATAAGACAACTGGAACTCCGGCAAGTCGTGCAGCAATTCCTGCTGCTTTCAGGTCCTTGATTGAATTACAGATGATTGCGTCGGTTTTGCGACTGCGGAAATGATTGTAAAGCTTGAAAATTGTCCACGGCGCGGTGTCAAATCGAATCGGAATTTCTGTGCAGAGAGAGCCTGCTCGTTGGGCAAGAGGGGTGTTGGGCTGTGTTATAATATCAGCTTTAAAGCCTCTTTTATTTAACTCAATTACGGTATCAAGCTGCCACACTTCTGCGCCGCCAAACATTTTCATCGAGTTAATAAAAGTGACATTCAATTTTATTACAGCCTTCTGTATTTGAGAGAGTTAACTTGTTATTGTATGATATGTGAAATCGTGCAAATTTACAGACATAATATTTCAATGGAGTAAAAGTTTGCTGGAACGCAAAAAGACAAAAATAGATTCCAGGGTTGATTGGTTTGAACCTGTCAGGCGAGTGCTTTCGCCAATGGCAGGGGTTACTGATCGATCTTTTCGTAACGCCTGCAGACCATTTGGTGCCCAACTTGCATTCTGTGAATTTACTGCTGCCAAAGGATTGATATACGACAGCCCAAACACCTGGAAACTTGTTGATACTCAAGATGAAGTTGATCCGGTGGGAGTGCAGCTGTTTGGTAATGAACCGGAGGCGTTGGCTTCTGCAGCTCGCTTGATGCGAGGAAAAAGGCTTGATATTCTGGATCTGAATTTTGGTTGCCCTGCAAAAAAAGTTGTAAAAAAATGTGGTGGCAGTGCGCTGCTATCTGACCTGCCGCTGTTGGAAGAAATTACCAAAGCGGTAGTGGAGGCCAGTCCGGTTCCTGTATCTGCGAAGATCAGAACGGGCTGGGATGAAGAGAGTATAAACTATATTGAAACCGGTTTATTGTTACAGGAAGCTGGTGTTTGCTGGGTTACTTTGCACGGTAGAAGCAGAGCGCAAAAGTATCGTGGAGAAGCAAATTGGGATGCAATTGCAGAGCTGGTTGCAGCACTCGATATTCCTGTAATTGGCAATGGCGATGTTGTCGATGGAGAATCCTTCATCAGAATGTGTGAGCACACAAAGTGTCATGCTGTGATGGTTGGCAGAGGTGCTATCGGTAATCCTTGGCTGTTCAGTGAGATGGAAGCAGCTGATAGAGGTGAAGAAACGACAAAACCGTCACTGGATGATATTCTGGATGTCGTTGAGATACATATTGCCGATGTCGGTTCATTGAGAGGCGAAGTAATCGGTTCCCGCATTGTGCGCAAACATATTGCCAGATATATCAGAGGATTTGAAGGTGCAGCTGCGATTCGCAGAGAGCTTTATGAAACAGATACAGCAGAAGAGATGTTGTCGATTTTGAGGGAGATGCGTAGCAAATGAGAAAAATAACTGTACTGCTGATTTGTGTGCTGGTTTTGTCCGGGTGTAGCAAGGCTCGATGGCGTTCTGCTCATATGGATGAACCTGTGGCAGCAAAACGGTCACACACTTTAGTCCACAGAGTAGCTGAAGGTGAGACGCTCAAGGAAATTGCGCTCAACTATTTTGATGATATTGATCAAGCCAGGGTTATCAAATCAGATAACAAGCTAGGGGCAGAACCTGTGTCTGGCAGTGAGCTGACACTGAAGTTTACCAATCGGCAGTGGCAGATTATATCTGTGCGGATGGAAGCAATCGATGCTTACAACTCAGGTGTTGCAGCAATGAAGCAGGGCAGAAGTACAGATGCGTTGGCGTTATTCAGAAGCGCCCTAGATATCGACTCGGAATTTCAAAATGCACGCTACAATCTGGGTCTTGTTGAATTACAACTTGGAAATCTGGACTCTGCACTGGAGCTGCTGAATGTTGTTCAAAAAGAGTGGCCAAATGATATGCAGGTAATGCAGGCAAGAGGTAATGTCTTATTTAGTTCCGATCGATATTCCGAAGCTGCAACCGTGTTCAACACAATTACCAAAGCAGATTCCAAAAACTCCGCTGCACTTTTCTCCCTTGCCAGGTGCCTAACTGAGCTTGGTGAGAAAAAAGAGGCAATTAAAACATGGAAGAAGTTCTTGAAAGTCGATAACAGCTCGTCCTGGAGTAAGTTGGCCAGACGGTATTTACAGGAGCTGGAGGACGAATGATTGTTATCTTGCAAACTCCCTGAATCCTTGCTACATTGAACTCAACAATTCACCACGAGGCTTACCTTTTAATGTGACCCAGAGAGGTCCAAAGGGGGGGCGGAAAAAGCAAAACAGACATTGGCCATGAGCCTGTGTCTTTTTTTTGTGTAAACTGCCTGTCCTGTAGGAGAAACCATGGAATTTATCCAAAAAAATGTAATCATGACTGAAAAGGAAGTGCACAGGGCACTTACCAGGGTTGCTCATGAAATTATCGAAGCAAACAGAGGTACTGATGATCTGATTTTGCTTGGCATTCAGCGCCGGGGCGTGCCACTTGCAGCACTTATCAGTGATATTATTGAAAAAGTTGAAAATGTAAAAGTACCACTCGGTGCTATCGACATTACATTTTATCGCGACGATCTCTCAACCGTTGGCCCAGCACCAAGAGTAGCTGCAACTGAAGTTCCAATGGATGTGACAGGCAAGAAAGTAGTCCTGATTGACGATGTTCTTTACACCGGCAGAACAGTTCGTGCAGCGATGGATGAAATTATGGATTGGGGTCGGCCAAAAATAATTCAGCTTGCAGTTGTTGTTGACAGAGGCCATCGCGAATTACCAATTCGCCCTGATTTTGTGGGCAAAAATGTTCCAACTTCTCAAAAAGAAATTATCAAAGTCCGCGTCAAAGAGCACGACGGATGTACTGAAGTTGTAGTTGGGGAGGGCAGAGCATAATGGCATTATCCAGCAAGGACCTGATTGGCCTGGAGCATATGTCACAGGAAGAAATCACGCTGATTCTTGATACCGCCGATGCATTTCGGGCTGTTTTTGACAGACCTGTGCGTAAGGTACCAATCATGCGTGGTAAAACTGTGGTGAACCTCTTTTTTGAGCCAAGCACAAGGACAAGAATCAGTTTTGAGTTAGCAGAACAACGTCTTTCCGCTGACATTATTAATTTCTCGGCATCATCATCGTCATTGAAAAAAGGTGAGACTCTGCGAGATACTGCAGAGAACATTGCCGCTATGAAAATCGATATGATTGTGATGCGTCACTCATCACCAGGTGCTGCTCAGTATCTGGCAGATGTTCTGGATGCATCGGTAATCAACGCAGGCGATGGTCCTCACGAGCACCCAACTCAAGGGTTGCTTGATATCATGACAATGCGCCATAAACTTGGCTCACTTGAGGGCAAAAAGATCACAATCATCGGAGATATATCTCACTCTCGTGTTGCTCGTTCCAACATCTATGGGTTAACCAAACTTGGTGCCGAGGTTACGCTGTGTGGTCCACCAACAATGGTTCCTGGAGCAATGGAACAACTTGGTGCAAAGGTTGAATTTGATCTGAAAAAAGCTGTCAGAGATGCTGATGCCTTGAACATTTTGCGTATCCAACTTGAACGACAAAGCCAAATGGTTTTCCCAAGTAATCGTGAATATGCGCTGATGTTTGGTATCGATGAAGAGGTTTTACGCACAACCAAGCCTGAGTGCTTTGTTATGCATCCTGGTCCAATGAATCGTGAAGTTGAAATTAGTAGTGCTGTTGCCGATGGTCCTCGTCAGGTAATTCTTGATCAGGTTACCAACGGTGTTGCAGTGCGAATGGCAGTTATTTATCTGCTGTCTGGCGGAGACCCCGGCAGCCTTGCAGGAAGGGGTTAAGTAATGGACTGGAAATCAATTCCACAGGAATACTTGGTACATAATGTCAAGCTTTGCCTCGGAGGCAAGCTGTCTGCTGAGACTGGTTATCTACATGTTAAAGATGGCAAAGTAAAAGCCATTGGCGATGGAAAGCTCTCTGTTGAAAATGTACCGACATTTGACGGTAATGGCGCAGTTCTCTCACCAGGTTTTATCGATGTACATGTACATTTCCGCGAACCGGGTAGAGAAGAAAAAGAGAGTATTCACACTGGTAGTCGTGCCGCAGCTGCGGGTGGTTTTACATCGGTTGTAACAATGCCAAACACTCTGCCACCAGTTGATTCTGCACCGATGATTACTTACCAGTTTGATCGTGCACGTGAATCTGGCTTATGCAGGGTTTTCCCAACCGGCGCAATCAGTAAAAATCAGGATGGTGAATCGCTGACAGAATTTGGCGATATGGTAGCAGCCGGTGCGGTTGGATTTACCGATGACGGCGCTCCGGTTATGAATGGCAGTTTGATGAAATATGCACTGCAATATTCTAAAATGCTGGGGATACCTGTTACTTGTCATGCTGAGGATACATCACTGGCTGGCAGTGGCGTAATGCATGCTGGTAGCTGGTCTGCTAAGCTCGGTTTGCCGGGTATTCCACGCGTTGCAGAGGACAGCATGATTTATCGTGACTGTGAACTGGCTCGTGCAACTGGTGGTCATCTGCATGTTGCGCATATCTCTACAAAGGGTGCTGTTGAAACAGTTCGACGTGCTAAAGCTGATGGTATAAATGTTACTGCAGAGGCAACTCCACATCATTTTACCCTCAACCACTCGCATTGTCAGACATTTTCACCGATGTTCAAGATGAACCCGCCTTTGCGCGAAGAGTCCGATGTAGAGGCAGTGATTGCAGGTCTGTGTGATGGAACAATTGATTGCATTGCAACCGATCATGCCCCACACACAGTAATGGAAAAAGAACTGATGTTCGATCAGGCGCCATTTGGTATCATCGGTCTGGAAACTGCCCTTGCAGTTGGTATAACTTCACTGGTTAAAGCCGGGAAGTTGGACCTTGGCAAGTTGGTCTATCTTATGACTGAAGCAGCAGCGAAAATCTACAACTTGCCAGGTGGCAAGCTGGAAGAGGGAACCGATGCTGACTTTGTGTTGTTTGATCCAGAGCAACAGTGGACAGTTCTTGCAGATGAGGTACAATCTCGCAGCAGTAATTCACCCTGGTTGGGTGAGAAACTTACTGGTCGCGTGAAAGCTACTTTCATGGGCGGCAGGAACACTTGGTTAGATAAGGATTTCAGTTGAAAAAAGTTAGTTCAAATATAAAACAGCAGCTACCTCATTTGAGGTGGTTGCTGTTGTTGGTTCTATTATTGACACTTGTAAGTTGTGTCCGATTCAATACTTACTACAATGCAAACAAAGCTTACAAAGACGCAGAACTGATACGGCAAGATAGAGAAAAGCTTGGCGAGGATGTTGCTCAGCCAACTGGATCGCAGGTTCAACTTTACCAACGAGCAGTCAAGAAATGTCAGTTGCTGATGGAAAACTATCCTGGTAGCGGACTGACTGATGAAGCCCTGTTTTTGATGGCAAAATCCTACCATCGGATAGCTTCTTACAGAATGTCGATAAGTAAGTTTGAACTGCTGTTCACAAATTTTCCTGCTGACAATAATGAAGAAGAATCTCTTTATCTGCAGGCAATGAATTATCTGTTTATTGGCGATATCGTAGGATCAAACAGTTATCTCACCAAGTTGAGCAATCGTTTCCCCGATTCTGAATATCAGGCTGAAGCGCATCGTGTTGCTGGTGAAAACAGTTTTGCAATGGAAGATTGGGAATTGGCTCAGACCAGTTTGTTGGCATATCTTGAATATGATAATTCTTCGGAAAAAACAGCATCTGCCGAGCTGAAATTGGCGGAATGTTACTGGGAATTGTATGAGTATCAAAATGCAGCGGATATGCTGCGTTCAGTTCAAGATTCAGAAGCTAAACCCGCTGATATTTATTCAGCAAAACTATTGCTTGGGCGATGTCTTGTTAAACTTGAAAAATTTGATGAAGTTGACCAGATGTTGCCGGGACTTTCTGATGAAGCAACTATGTTTGAAGCTGGTGGTCTGGTAATGCTGCTTGAGGCCGAGAACCTCGCAGCTCAGCAGAAATGGGATGATGCAGCTCCGATGATTGAAAATATGCCAGCAGAGTGGAACACTGGCGAGGTTGGAACCCGTGGTGCAGAGCTGATGGGCGATATCTATTTCAAACAGTGGCGACTTGAAGAAGCGTTGGAACAGTACAGGGGTGCTGCAAGAAACAGTACTTTGCTTGATAATCCTGATCGCACAAAATCTCGCAAGGATGTTCTCGACAGATATCTGGCTGCCGATCAGAGGCTTGATACTGCGAACCCTGATCAAGTGCCCGCACTGAAGTTGGTTCAGGCAAACTCAATGTTGTTTGGTATGGTGCGTCCGGATCTGGCTTTACCTCTTTACAAGGAAGTTGCTTCAGCCGACAGCATAGATACCTCTGCTGCTGTACGTGGACTCTATGGAGTTATCATTACTCATCGGGATTATCTGGATCAACCAGACTCAGCTGCAGTGGCAATAGATACACTTCTAGTTCGATATCCGGATTCTTCTCAAGCTTTTTCCTTACAACAAGAAAACGGTACACTGTTCTCGTATTTGAAGAGTCAGGAACCTGATTCCATCGCAATCCGTGATATCCTATTCACTGAATTGGCCGATTCTCTTGAAGCTGTTGCAGATTCCATGCTGACCATACCACCGGAACAAAGACCTGAATTATGGCAACCAACAGAGTCTGTTGTCATTGCAGATCTCGATGCCAAACAATTTGCAGAAGCTGACTCTTTATCAAAGATTGAACCTGAAATAGAACCGGTTGTTGCTACTCGAGATTCTGTAGTATATGAAGATGGCATCGAAAAATGTATGCCTGCAGGACAGGTAACTCCAGTTAGTGAAGAAATCGCTGAAAACTGTGAGATCTGGTATAAACTTGCAGACAACGGCACTACATTTTTATTTCCGGGGTCAGGGTCTTTGACTGGAAACGTGAGGGCTCACTTTGATACTGATGAGGCTGGGCCCAAAGTTGTATTGCTCAATGTAACAGTTGATGGAACTGCTCTAGATGGAATGACATTCATATTCAACTCGTCAAAGTTGGCAGGTTATGGAGACAACAGAGATGGTCGTCCATCGGAACTTGTACAATTTGAAATTCCGCTTTCTGAAGGTTATCACCTTATAAAATTGCATGGCCATGGATTGATTGTCGATTTGGAATCGTCAATTGAAGTCAGAGCCGGGCAAGTTGTAGGAAAAGAGAAAAAGGAACGTAAAAAACGATCCGCGAAAAAATATCGTGGTCTGTAACCTGGAGAGTCATTTTGCATAAACCCCGAACTGTTATTGGTGAAGTTCTGGAAAACCGAATGGTTTCTGGCTCAATGTATTTGCTGGAGATAAGCTTGCAGCAGCAAACAGGATTTTTGCCAGGCCAGTTTTGTAT
>JAAESD010000580.1 GCA_024229695.1 bacterium | reverse complement strand
TCAACCAAGGCTTTCACAAGTCAGGTTACAATATTGTTGTTGCTGACTGTGTTACTTGCACGTAGACGCAATATGTCTCTGGTTAGAGGACAGCGAATTATTAAAGAGCTGGAGCTTATTCCAGAAAAAATTAACAAGATTCTTGAACAATCGGACAAGATTTTGGAGATTGCCAAAGTCTATAAGGATGTTGCAAATTTCTTGTACCTTGGCAGAGGATATAATTTCCCAATTGCTCTGGAAGGCGCTCTGAAATTAAAAGAGATCAGCTATATTCACGCAGAAGGATACCCGGCTGCGGAGATGAAACATGGTCCCATAGCTTTGATTGATCCCGACATGCCCGTACTGGTTATCAGTACCAGTGATGGTAGCTACCAGAAAATCAAGGGTAATGTGCAGGAAGTTAAAGCACGCGAAGGAAAAATCATCAGTATAGTTTCTGAAGGTGAAAAAGAAATAAGCTCAATGAGTGATCATGTGATAGAAATTCCTGAATCACTTAATATGCTGACTCCATTGCTGGCTGTTATACCATTGCAGCTGCTTTCATATCATATAGCATTGTTGCGTGGCGAAAATGTTGATCAGCCAAGGAACCTTGCAAAGTCTGTAACTGTTGAATAGGAGACCCAATTGACTAGAGAAATAATTAGCACAGATAAATCTCCGGCTGCGATTGGTCCTTACAGTCAGGGTATTGTTTCTGGTGGAATGCTTTTTACAGCAGGACAGCTGGGCATCGATGCAGGAACAGGTCTTTTTGTTTGTGACACAGCAGCTGGGCAAGCTGTAAAAGCTCTTGAAAATGCCAGAGCAGTAATTGAAGCAGGCGGAATGACATTTGATGATGTTGTTAAGGTCACTGTTTTCTTGCGCGATATGAACGATTTTGCCGCTGTCAATGAAGTGTACAGCAAGTTTTTCAGCCAGGATCCACCTGCGCGTTCTGCAGTGGAAGTTGCTC
>JAAESD010000579.1 GCA_024229695.1 bacterium | reverse complement strand
GAGAAAAAGTTCAAGTTGGCAGTAATTGCCCTGCTGGCGTTGATGCTGGTTGCTGGTGTGGTGACATTCCTGATGTTCAACAACTGATTAAGATATTCAGAATATTTAAGGGGCTCCATTTGGAGCCCCTTATTATATGCTTCTATGCACAATCCTCTTTTTTTGGTTTGAAATATCGGCCTTCATAAGACCATGTTCCGCACTTGCAGTGCCAGGCCCATCCCATAGGCGAGGTGCCATCATCTTTCACGTCATCTGGTCTTCTGTTCAGGGTGTAACCGGTCCATACCATAGGTTTCTTGCACTTCTTGCACTTCTTCATAATCAGCCTCCCAACAAGGGTTAACTGGCTTGTCAGGACGGAGTTGTCCTGAAAGCCGCCAACAGTCGGGAAGAGGTTTGATTTTGGGCACACCAATCCACCGACCATTGTGCCCTATTATTTGTGGGAATTAACTTGTCATATGTTTGTGCAATTCAGAAGCGGGTTTTCCGTTACAGGTACTGACTGTAAGCTATATCTACGGCAATATCAAGAAAAGGTTCCAGACAGTATTTTGTTGTGTTACTTTTACAAATGTGAACTGAATCTGGAGGCTGGTAATGTTGAAAAATTCAAATAAACGAGACAAAATTCTGCTGGCAGCATTTATCCTGTTTTTCATCTATCTTCTATCAAATCAGTTTTCTGAAATGAATAAACTTCAAAGTGAAACTACAGATTTTGGCACCATATTCAATGCGGCAATTGCATTGAATAACGGCATCGATCCTTATCACGCAACTGGCAATGCGTATTTTTATCCACCTGTACTGG
>JAAESD010000578.1 GCA_024229695.1 bacterium | reverse complement strand
TAAGAATCTCAAGTTCAGTCCAACCACAAAAGCATTGATACCAGTAGTCACAAATACAATGAGACCAAGATAGGGGCTATAAAGTAGAGTCAGGACAAGATAAAAGAAAAGCAATGCGATTCCAGTCACAAGTGGAATCAATCTGCTAGCTATAAAATCAGATACCTGATTATTGTAATCAACTCGCAAAGCAATATCAGCTGCATACCGTTGTGAATAAAAACGCTCTGGCAGCGAAAGCACTTGACGCTCAAACTGAGCGGAGAAACGCCTGGTAAGACGTTTTTCTAGAGCTCTTGTACTGAAAAGTTGTAATTGTTGAACCACAGCTTGAAAAACAATGGTGAGCGCCATGGCCCAAAGCATGGGTTTCAGCCATTGATGCAACTGGTTACCGACGACTTCATCCATATAGATCTGGGCAAAGATTGGCATCACCAGCTGTGGGAGGATAAGTAATAAGCCTGCAAGCAAAGTAAATATCAATGCGAAACGTTCGGACAACATTCTGCGAAAAACAATTGGCCACAAGGCTGGCGCAGTCCCTTCAGCTACAAAGTTGTCATTTGGCTCAAGAACCAGCGTGACTCCGGTATAACTTGTATCAAATTCTTCTTCTGAAACTGATCGAGGGCCCATCGCAGGGTCATTGAGCATTACCTTATTACCTACAAAACCCTCTAAGATAAGAAAATGGTTGAATTCCCAAAAGAGAATTATGGGCATCTTTAATTTCTTAAGTTTCACAAGACCTTTCTTATATCCCTTGCCCTTAAGACCAAGCTCTTTAGCAGCTAGAAGTATATTTGCAGCATCACTACCATCGCGAGAAACGCCACACATTTCCCGTAATTGTGTCAAAGGAACATACTTACCGTAATGCTGAAGAATGATACTTAATGCTGCCGCGCCACACTCAGTATTCTCCATTTGAAGAACAGTTGGTGTTCGTATCCAAGTTCCATTATGTTTGGCGACCTGACTGATCCAGAATTGCTTGAGTTCACTCCAGAGTTTCATTTTTATAAATAGATAGGGTTAATAAATGCCGCTCAGATCCCTTAATAGAGGGATGACGTAGCTGATTGGAGCTCGCTCTTCTACAATCACACTGACATCGGTTGTTGTGCCAGAAGATAATTGGAGGTCAGGCCCATCACCACCTCCCCAGTCATAACCACTAATCGTATTGTCATCTTTTTCCAGAGTTGTGGTGACCTCGATAAGAGGAGCTGATGAGCCTCCTGAAGAACCGGATTGGCTTACACTTTTAACAGTCGCTTCATTACCAAGCCGAAGTTTCATGGCTTCGTAGCTAACTGGAAGTTGACCAACAGAGGTGATAACCCCTTGAATGCCCCCATGCCTTTGAGGTTTTGTAGTAGTGGGGGTTACCCTGACGCGCTGACCAAGTTTCAACCGCTTGCCATCCTTTGCTGGGAAAAAAGCCAAACTTTTAATGGATGTTGCATTCGTTCTAGTGTCGAGCTCAAATAAAGTGGTTCCTGGCTGGACCATTTGCCCGCTTTGAACATGTCGACCAACGAGACATCCATCCTCTGCAGCTCGAACAATAGAAGTGCGATCTATTTCTCTTTTTAGATTTGCAAGTGCCAATTTTTGTTGATGAATGGCCTGGTCTCGGCGATTATCCTCAGCCAATATCTGATGTTCTAAAGCACGTGTCTTTTGGACATGGCCGTCTAGCTCATT
>JAAESD010000577.1 GCA_024229695.1 bacterium | reverse complement strand
CATGAATCGGACACTCATCTCTATGCTCAGAACTCTTACTGAACGTGAAAAAAGCAGGTGGAAGGAGTCCTTGAATAAAATGTTGCATGCATACAACTGTTCTAACAACTCTGCAACTGGTTACTCGCCATTTTTCCTCATGTTTGGTCGTAAACCAAAATTATCAGTAGATACATTGTTTGACAGCTCTCAAGATAACAGTAAGTCAAAGGAAAAGTCTGTTAATTCTTGGTTTGAAGCAATGAGACAGGCTCATCAGATAGCTGCTGAAAACTCTGTGAAATCTCGTAATGCAGCGAAGAGGTTATATGACAAGAAAACTCATCATGTTTCATTAAATCCTGGTGATAGAGTTCTAATCCGGAATCTTACTCCACGTGAAGGACCACACAAACTTCGTTCCTACTGGGAGGATCAAGTTCACGTTGTCAGTAAGCGCATCGGCGATAGTCCAGTCTACGTTCTGAGACCTGAAATCGGTGATGGTCGTGTACGCACTCTGCACAGAAACATGCTGTTGCCTTATAACATGCTTGAACAGCCAACACCAGTTGTAACGACGGAGAGGACCTTACAAAAGAGAAAACGTCTTCGAGATAACAGACAGCAAGCTGATTCTAGAGGTTCCTCAGATGGTAGTGACTCTGACACAGATGGAGTAGAAATATTCCATCCAGTTTTGCCGTATGATGACAGTTCCAGAAGTCGACGTAGCTCGTTAAACGTGCCAGTAGTCGCAGAAGAGGAAAGTCGTCGCACTGATATTTCTACACCACGATCAGCACTTTCCCCAACAGCACCACCTTTTAACCCAATGCCGTCCAATGAGTCATCGCCGGATAGAAGTGAACTTGTGAACCAGCGTCCGAAACGATTTCGCAACCCACCAGTTATGCTGAATTACGACCGTTTTGGATCGCCTTCAAATATTCAATATGTAAACCCACTACAAATTGCTGTTGGTCATCTACCCAGTGCCACTGTTACCACCTTGGTACTTTCCTACAATGAGACCTGAACATGCTTGCTGAATTATTCTACTTTTATTATCAATTAGTCATTACATTTTACTTCGTATTTACGGATACATGAAGAATACATAGCAGTTGCCTATGACGTTTGTCTTAAGTCATATTAGACGCTGAATGATTACACCAGCAACGATATTAAACGTTTATACTGATTGTCTTCGAGATATGGATTGTAGTGCATTGT
>JAAESD010000576.1 GCA_024229695.1 bacterium | reverse complement strand
TCCCGAACAGTCGCTTTGCGATTGTAGTAATTTGGGTGCCCGGATAGCTCAGCTGGTAGAGCACATGACTGAAAATCCTGGTGTCGGTGGTTCAAGTCCGCCTCCGGGCACCATTTTACAAGTTCAGGCAGATGTAAAGCAGATCACTTGTACTAAGCAGGTCTGCGGATCGATTCTGCACATCGTCTCCAGTGCCTTGAAAATCCCCCCTTACAATTCAAATATAGTTCTGCTGCGGTTCTCTGTTTATGATCGAAAGGTATTGTTGTGCAACTAAAAGTAAGTGTATCTGGTATTCGTGGAGTTATTGGTAATGGCCTTGACGCTCAAACTATTACAGCCTGGGCAACTGCATTTGGCAAATGGCTTCCTACAGGAACAGTCGTTGTAGGCAGAGACCCTCGACCTTCCGGGCCGATGGCCCTCAATGCAGTAACTGCAGCTCTTGTTTCTACCGGGCATGATGTCGTCGACATAGGTATTGCTTCAACACCAACTACTGAAATGGCTGTTCAGCAAAGCGATGCCGTTGGTGGTGTTATCATTACTGCAAGTCACAATCCTCAGCAGTGGAATGCACTGAAATTATTAACTGACAAAGGTCTGTTTCTTACTGCTTCTGAAAATGCAGATATGCAAAATGAATATGATGCTGGCGGACATGTCACCTGGGATAAATTGGGCAGCCAAAGTAGCCTTGATGGTGCAGATGAAGCGCACATCAAAGCAATCATGGAACTGCCATGGTTAAATAAAGACGCAATCGCTGCCTGTAATCTTACTGCTGCAGTTGATGCTGTTGAAGGAGCAGGTGGCAGGATTGTGCCGATGCTCCTCGAAGAGCTTGGTGTGAAATGCCAGCCTCTTTATTGTGATATGACAGGTAATTTCCCACATACTCCTGAACCAACTCCGGCTAATCTGGTTGAATTGGGTGAGCTTGTTGCAAATGGCGATGCGGATTTGGGTTTTGCTGTTGATCCCGATGTTGACAGACTGGTCCTTGTTGAAGGTTCTGGAAATCTTTTAAGTGAAGAAATGACTCTTGCCGTTGCTGTTGATTTCCTGTTGGGAAAACAACCAGGTGATGTAGTTGTGAACTTGTCTACAACCGGTTTGATTGAAGAAGTTGCTGCACGGCATGGTTCATCTGTCAAGCGTTCACCAGTTGGTGAGATTAATGTAGTTGAAAAGATGCATTTGTGCGATGCTGTCATCGGTGGTGAGGGTAATGGTGGTGTTATTTATCCAGCGTTACATTCAGGGCGTGATGCACTTGTTGGAATTGCCATGGTATTGCAGTATATCGCTGACAGTGGCAAGACTTTGAGTGACATTATTGCCGATTATCCACCTGTGGTTATGGTCAAAGAGAAGTTTGACTTCAGTGGCAAGTTTGATGTCGAAGCTGCTTCTACAGCTTTGATGAAGCTTGGCGATGGTTCACTGGATAAAAGTGATGGTGTCAGATGGAGTGACGGTAATTGCTGGGTCCATGTCAGATCAAGTAATACCGAGCCG
>JAAESD010000575.1 GCA_024229695.1 bacterium | reverse complement strand
GTCAGCAGGTGGAAAACGACGCGTTATGCTGGCAAAGGCTTTTGCATCGGAACCTGATATGCTGATGCTTGATGAGCCTACAAACCATCTTGATATAAAATCAATTGCAATGCTGGAATCACTGATTGCCCGCTTCACCGGAACTATTGTTTTTGTAACTCACGATCGAGCTTTGATACGCAAAACTGCTACCAGAATTATTGAACTCGACAGAGGAAAATTCCGTGACTGGGAGTGTAATTACGCAACATTTTTGCAGCGTCGTGATGCCGATCTGGAAGCTGAAGAAAAACGCAATGCTGTATTCGACAAAAAACTTTCTGAAGAGGAGGTCTGGATTCGTAAAGGAACCAGAGCTCGTAGAACAAGAAATGAAGGTCGTGTTCGCGATCTGATGAAGTTGCGTGAAGAAAGACGTGCTCGTAGAGATAAGCTTGGCAATGCCAATATCAATCTGCAGGAAGCAGATCGTTCAGGCAAGCTGGTTGTTGAAGTCAAAAACCTGAACTTCAGCTGGGACACTCAGAATATTGTTTCTGATTTTAAACTACGTGTTTTGCGTGGTGACAGGATTGGCCTGGTAGGGCCAAACGGATGCGGGAAAAGTACACTTATTAAACTTCTGCTTGGTGAGCTGGCTCCACAATCTGGAACTGTGAAACAGGGCACAAACCTGCAGATCGCTTATTTTGATCAACAACGTTTACAGCTTGATGAATCACTAACTGCTGGAGAAAATGTTACTGGTGGTGGTGATTATGTATCCATCGGTGAAAACAAGCAGCACGTTGTTGGTTACCTTGGTGATTTCCTTTTCACTCCTGACAGAATCCACGCCCCTATCACCAGACTTTCTGGTGGAGAGCGCAACAGACTCCTGCTGGCAAAACTATTTACCAGACCTGCGAATCTGCTGGTTCTTGATGAGCCAACCAATGACCTCGATATGGAAACCATGGAGTTGCTCGAAGAAAAACTTCACGAATTTAAAGGGACAATCCTGCTTGTCAGTCATGATCGTGAGTTCCTGGATAATGTTGTTACCAGCTCACTTCATTTTGTCGATGGGAGTGTAAATGAATGTGCTGGTGGCTACTCTGACTTACCAATAATTGACAAGAAAAAGTCTGCGCCAAAAACGAAAAAGGGAAAGCCAAAAAAAGAGCAGAAAATCAAGCTCACCTACAAAGAAAATAAAGAACTTGAGGAATTGCCTGCAAGGTTGGAATCGTTGGAAACTGAACTTGCTG
>JAAESD010000574.1 GCA_024229695.1 bacterium | reverse complement strand
GGAACCAGACCATTCACTTTATCCAGATGCCTGCGCAGGTTATCAATCCTGCCTGACATTTCAGAAGCAGTATCCATCCCCTCAACTGTGTTCGTCTGAACCAGATTAGTAATTGCCTGATCAAGCGAGACCATCACAGCCTCCCGCATCTGATCCGCATCATCTTCCGGCTGATCAGCTTTTGCCATGTCAGGCAGCGCCAGCAAATCTTTCAGCTTAACTTTTGGTCTGGGATGTCCTGCCGTTTCAACCAGATCAGCCATTTTACCAAGCATTTCCAGGCCATTGGCAACTCGATCTTCGGAGATTTCCAACGGTAGATCGGACAGCTCACGACTAAACTGGATTGCGCAAGTCACACGACCGCGGGCAATCTTCTTTTTCAACTCATTGCGTATTTCGATTTCAAAAGCTGCAAGAGCCGATGGCATTTTCATCGATACATCTAGAAATCGATGATTCACAGACCGCAGTTCCAAAGTAACTGTGTACCGACCAACTGTTGCCTCACCACTGCCAAATCCTGTCATGCTGAGCATTTTTTTCTCCATGGAAAAAGTTTTGTTGAAGTTATGGTAGCTAATGTTTGTGAATCGAGCAAGCGTTCTAATTGACAGCATCCCGCTGTCCTGTTTATATGTAACAATCAAGGAGGATAAAATGAGAAAACATCTCTTAGTTGCAACACTGATTCTAGCGATTGCAACAACAGCAACTGCCGGTCCACTTGAGTTCGGCCCAAGGGCCGGGTTCAGCTTCAATCCCGATCAATTTTTTGTTGGTGGCCACGCAAACCTGCCGGACATGGTTCCAATTGTTAAATTGAAAC
Source organism: bacterium (assembly GCA_024229695.1). Lineage (GTDB taxonomy): Bacteria > Krumholzibacteriota > Krumholzibacteriia > LZORAL124-64-63 > LZORAL124-64-63 > JABIBH01. Next base: position 317 of record JAAESD010000574.1, on the reverse strand, counting down.
CTTCTGTTGAAGTCGGTTTTGGCGACAACCTGAAACTGTTCGCCTTCAACCTTGAAGCAACTTACGATCTGCCCGACCTCGTTTATGAAGGTTTTCAAGGTTATGTAGGTGGAGGCCCATCGATAAATATCTGGAAATGGGATTTCGATGGCCCACTTCCTGCCGGACACGATGATACAGAAACAGAATTTGGCCTGAGTGCATTGATTGGTGCCCGCCGTGATGTTGGCTTGACCCAATCTATGTTCTTTGAGTTCAAACTTGGTTTAACCGATGAAACACCAGACATGAAACTGGTTGCAGGGCTGACATTCTTC
>JAAESD010000573.1 GCA_024229695.1 bacterium | reverse complement strand
GAAGAATGTCAGCCCTGCAACCAGTTTCATGTCTGGTGTTTCATCGGTTAAACCAAGTTTGAACTCAAAGAACATAGATTGGGTCAAGCCAACATCACGGCGGGCACCAATCAATGCACTCAGGCCAAATTCTGTTTCTGTTTCATCATGTCCGGCAGGAAGTGGGCCATCGAAATCCCATTTCCAGATATTAATAGATGGGCCTCCACCTACATAACCTTGAAAGCCTTCATAAACCACACCTTCCAGGTCATAAGTGGCTTCAAAGTTGAAAGCGAACAGTTTCAGGTTATCGCCAAATCCGACTTCAACTGAAGGTTTCAATTTAACAATCGGAATCATATCCGGCAGGTTTGCATGACCACCAACAAAAAATTGATCGGGATTAAAGCTGAGTCCGGCACGGGGACCGAACGCAAGTGGACTGGCAGTTGCTGTTGTTGCAATCACCAGAATCAGCGTTGCAACTAAGAGATGTTTTCTCATTTTATCCTCCTTGATTGTTACATATAAACAGGACAGCGGGATACTGTCAATTAGAACGCTTGCTCGATTCACAAACATTAGCTACCATAACTTCAACAAAACTTTTTCCATGGAGAAAAAAATGCTCAGCATGACAGGATTTGGCAGTGGCGAGACAACAGTTGGTCGCTACACAGTTACTTTGGAACTGCGGTCTGTGAATCATAGATTCCTGGATGTATCGATGAAAATGCCATCGGCTCTTGCAGCTTTTGAAATCGAAATACGCAATGAGTTGAAGAAGAAAATTGCCCGTGGTCGTGTGACTTGTGCAATCCAGTTCAGTCGTGAGCTGACCGATCTGCCGCTGGAAATCTCCGAAGAAAGAGTTGCCAATGGACTGGATATGCTTGGCAAAATGGCTGATCTGGTTGAAACGGCAGGACATCCCAGACCAAAAGTTAAGCTGAAAGATTTGCTGGCGTTGCCTGACATGGCAAAAGCTGATCAGCCGGAAGATGATACAGATCATATGCGGGAGGCTGTGATGGTCTCGCTTGATCAGGCAATTGCTAATCTGGTTGAGATGAAAACAGTTGAGGGGATGGAGACTGCTTCTGAAATGTCAGGCAGGATTGATAACCTGCGCAGGCATCTGGATAAAGTGAATGGCCTTGTGCCATCGTTGCTCGAAGAAGCCCATCAAAGATTGAAAGAACGATTGGATGAGTTGCTGGAAAATCAACTCGATCCTCAACGGCTCGCTCAGGAAGCTGCAATTCTGGCAGACAAAGCCAATATCAATGAAGAGTGTGAACGACTTGCCAGTCACCTCGATCAATATGCCGATACCCTGACTCAGGGTGGTCAGGTTGCCAAAAGGCTGACATTCCTGCTACAGGAAATGCATCGGGAAGTAAATACGATGGGTTCCAAAACACAGAACCTTGAGATTACTAATACTGTGATTGCCATGAAGGAAGAAGTTGAATCATTACGCGAGCAAGCTGCGAATCTGGAGTAAAAGATGTTGCTGTTAATTTCAGGGCCAAGCGGGGCAGGAAAAAGCACTTTCACTCAGGCTCTGCTGGAGTCTGCAAATGATGTGGAATTTTCTGTATCAACTACAACCCGTAAAATCCGTGGTGGCGAAGAAAATGGCGTTCAATATAACTTTGTAGATGATGCAGAATTTGACTCATTGATTGCAGCAGATGCTTTTGTAGAATATGCCGATGTTCATAAATTCCGCTATGGCACCAGAAAAGATCATATTGCCAAAATGGTAGATGCGGGTAAAATTCCGCTGTTGGATTTGGATGTACAAGGCGGACATAACGTTATCGATATTTACGGTGATGAACTGGTTTCAGTTTTCATTTACCCGCCCTCCTGGGAAGTTCTCGAGCAAAGGCTACGTGGCAGAGGCACAGACAGCGATGAAGTCATCCAGACTCGCATGGAAAACGCTCGCTGGGAGATCAGTTTTGCTGAAAAGTACGATTATTTCATCTTAAATGATGATTTGGACGAGGCTCTGGCGAAAATGAAAGCAATTTTGATTGCAGAACGATGCCGCAGGATCAGGCACTCGGAATTTCCGCTGAAATAGATAAAATTTGAATAATTGCAGAGAATAGTGTACATTTAGCGGTCCGGATGAAAATCCGTGTCGCTTTTTTGTGCCTGTTGGTCCAGTAGATTGAGGTAAAGAATGACTTACATTCGTCGTAAAGATGTTACAGACAAAATCGATAATAAATTTGAAGCTATCAAGGTTATGTCCCTTGAGACCAGAAGGTTGAATGACCGGGCAAATGCTCTGGGAATCAATTTGCCAGGAAAAATGACTTCCAATGCTGTTCAACGTTTAATCGATGGCAAAATTGCAACTTACGATATCAAAAAGCGTCGTCGTGAATTGATGGATGCTGAAAAGGAAGGCTAGGCATAGCATGACCGAAAAACGGTCAAATGTTCTGCTTTTAGTTACCGGCGGCATCGCCGCTTATAAATCGTGTTATCTAACCCGTCTTTTAATTAAGGCGGGTTTTTCTGTGCGTGTTGCGATGACTGAATCGGCGCAACATTTTGTAGGTTCTGTAACTTTCAGAACTCTTTCAGGCCACGGCGTGGCAACTGACTTGTGGGGCGAAGGGGACACTGATCCTCTTGACCATGTTGATCTTGCTCGATGGGCTGATATCGCTGTTGTAGCACCTGCAACGGCTAATCTTCTGGGCAAAGCCGCAGGCGGGATTGCAGACGACATCGTTTCAACTCTGATGCTCGCTTTTGATGGTCGCCTGATTCTGGCACCAGCAATGAACAATAAGATGTGGCATCATCCTGCAACTCAATCGAACCTGAATCTGCTATGTGAGCGCGGCGCAACAATTGTTGAACCTGAATCCGGTTGGCTTGCATGTGGTGTTGAAGCTGACGGTCGCATGGCTGAACCTGAAGTAATATGCCAGGCAGTTGAGGAACTTGAAGCCGACAGCAGTCTGTTAGCTGGCAAAAAGATTGTTGTAACTGCTGGTCCAACCCGCGAAAAGATCGATGCAATTCGCTACATTTCAAACAGATCAACTGGAGCCTTTGGTACATCAATCGCAACTGCGGCTAAAAACTTTGGAGCAGATGTAACTCTGATTCATGGTCCACTTTGTGTGCGAACTCCAGGTGGTATGAAAAGTTTGTTGCCGGTTGAAAGTGCATCGGAAATGTTTGAGGCTGTGCAACGGGAAATTGCCGATGCCGACATGCTTGTAATGTGCGCAGCGGTTGCGGACTATTCACCGCTTGCTCCATCGGACTTCAAACTGAAAAAAGATGATCTTGGTGATAACTGGTCTGTTGAGATGAAACGCACTACTGATATTTTGGCATCGATAGATACTGGTGATACAACTGTTGTCGGTTTTGCACTTGAAACTGATGATGTTGCAGAACGTGCTGCCGGAAAATTGAGTGCCAAGGGTATGGATTATATAGTTGCCAATGATCCGGTCAAAGATGGTAGTTTTGGTGAAAATGATCACCACGTTTTGTTGATTGATTCAAGCGGTATTATTTGGGATAGTGGAGTTAAATCCAAAAAATTGATTGCACCAGAATTACTGAAAGAGATTGCTAAAAAATGACTGACTCAGTTGAAAAGATAGCGGCTGATCTAGCTAAATATCTGCGTCGTGAACAGGAACTTGGTACTTCTCTATATTTTAATGAAGGCATAATCAATAAAGAACCTGAGGCTGATCAGGATCCGTTTATTGCCGATTGCTCAGACTTTGTTGCCAAAGCTGTTACTCAGATTACCCCTTCCACTGCTTCTGAATTATCTCTTGAAGAAAAAACTGCGCAACTTGCAGAATTGAACAAACAGGTTGCAAAGTGTGAGCAGTGCAAGCTTGCACCAGGCAGAACTAACACAGTTTTTGGAACCGGTAATCCCGATGCGAATATTGTCTTTGTTGGTGAAGCACCAGGCAGGGATGAGGATTTGCAGGGTGAGCCGTTTGTGGGTAGAAGCGGCCAGCTGCTGACAAAAATTATTGGTGCAATTGATTATTCACGCGATGATGTTTTTATCTGCAATATTTTGAAATGTCGACCACCAGAGAACAGAGACCCTGCAAAAGATGAAGTTCAGGCTTGTGAACCGTTCCTGCAGAAACAGCTTGAAATATTAAAACCAAAAGTTATCTGCTGTCTTGGCAGACACGCCGCGATGACTCTGCTCAGAGACAACTCATCGCTCAAAGACATGCGACTCAAAGCTCAGTTCTATCAAGGTATTCCTGTGATTGTGACTTATCATCCGGCAGCTCTGCTGCGCAATCCAAATTGGAAACGACCATGCTGGGACGATGTGCGGAAGCTCAAGGCGCTGCATGATGAGTTGGTTGGCGAGTAGTTTTACGGTCGCTGTAAATGTGTCATCCACCATTGACATTTAATTCACAATAACTTTGCAAATAGGTAAATAGAGCCAAGTAGCATTTGGTTCGGTTTATGCTTTGTGTAAATATCTCCCACAAACTCTTGACAAGTGTTACCGTGCGAGGTACAGTATATATGACGAAAATTAGGCGTGGTGGGTATATTTTTAATACTTGGGTTGGCGACCACGCACCAAAACATGTCCATGTGATGATTAAAGGTCGGATTGTATTAAGATGGGACTTGGAAAACAACAGGATTATTACAGGACTGGCAACTCGTAAAATGGTAAAGCTGATTTTAGAGTTGCAAGAGGAAGGAAAATTATGAAAATCAAAACAGTTGAAAAAAACAATCGAAAGAAACAATACGAAATTGTCACTGAAAAGGGAGACAGTTATATATTTCCATATTCGCAACAACAGCCAAACCCATCTCAGGGAAATAAAATCGTCAAATTATTTGTAGATCCAGAACTCGGATGTGAAGGGTTTACTTATTTCCTTGAAGACGGTGGAGAAGGGTCTATTCTGATGGATTATATTCTCCATTATAATAGAGATCCGGCATATATGAGAGATATGTTGCTATATGAATTATCAGTTGAAGCTCAGGATCAGATTAAAAAAAGCAAGCTCTCAAAACGAGAAATAATTCGAAAGCTAAACACTTCGCCAGCTCAGTTCTACAGGTTAGTTGACCAGACAAACTATACAAAATCTGTTGATCAGATGTTGAACTTGCTTCAAGCGCTCGATTGCGAAGTTGAGTTTATAATTCATGACAATAGTGCCTGAATTATTTTTGAGTCACAACCATCGAAAACTCATACTGCTCATCAACTCCGGTAATCGGTGGGGTTAGAACTGCACCACTCAAGCCAGCTTCAAAGAGAAGGTCAACTAGTTC
>JAAESD010000572.1 GCA_024229695.1 bacterium | reverse complement strand
TGGCCTATTGCCGTTATTCAATATGAGCTACTCAGTCGGTAAGCTTCACCAGTATTCAGTCGACTTCTATCACGATCTTGAAAAAGAAACTGGTATGAATGTTGGCTTCAGTGTTGTCTCAAATATACGTTTAGCAAATTGCCAGGACCGCATGGATGAGTATAAATATTATTCTGGTGTTGGAAGTACAGTAGGTGTCGACGTTAAATTTCTAACTCCAGATGAAGTGAAAGAGGTTTGGCCTTTATGCAATACTGAGGGTCTAGTTGGGGCAATTCAGCATCCGGACGATGGCTATATTCAGCCTGCAGACTTAACCCAAGCTTTGTGCAAAGGAGCTAGAAATCGTGGTGCTGAAATCTATGAAAACACAATAGTCACTGACTTAGAACAGCAGAAAGATCATACATGGTTAGTTAAGACTGATAAAGGCGATATAGCATGTGAACACATTGTTTCATGTACCGGAAGCTTTGCAAGAAAGACAGGTGAAATGGTGGGACTTGATGTGCCTGTGATTCCTGTAGAACATCAGTTTCTTGTAACCGAGCCACATCCTGATATTTTAGAAAGAAAGAAACAGGGTCTTCCTGAAATGGCTGTTCTCCGTGAATCAGATGCAGCGTATTACCTGCGTGAAGAGGCTGGTGGAATGATCTTAGGTATCTATGAAAAAGGAGCGCCAGCATGTTACGTTGATGGCCCAAGCGATGACTCTAAATACGAGTTATTTAACGGCGAACTTGATCGCTTAATGCCTCATATTGATGCTTGCATAAATCGTGTTCCAGCTTTTGGCGAGGTTGGAATTAAGGAAATTTATAATGGTGCCATTGCATACACACCAGATGGAAACCCAATTGTTGGGCCAGCACCAGGACTTAAAAATTTCTGGCTGAATGAAGGCCATAGTTTTGGAATAACTGCGGCTGGCGGTGCTGGCTGGCAGCTTGCAGAATGGATGGTAGATGGTGAACCAACAGTCGACATGATGGGCGTGGATCCGCGTCGATTTGGCCCATATGCCACTCGTGGATACTTGAAAGAAAAGAATGAGGAAGCTTACGCTAATGTTTTCACTACTCACTATCCTGACGAAGAGAGAAGCGCTGCAAGGCCCCTCAAAACTGCGCCATGCTATGATCGAATGAAAGATTTAGGCGCGGTATTTGGGTCTGTTTATGGTTG
>JAAESD010000571.1 GCA_024229695.1 bacterium | reverse complement strand
TACGTCATATAATACTCTATTCACATTAGCTGCTGTTGCTGCTGAAGAACTCAATTTTGATTAGACAAATATAGTTTACGTATTTACGAAGTCTGTATGTCGGTGTTACGTGAGACAGTGCTCAATGCATAGATGCAGAGCGTAATATATATACTACGAAGGAAAGAGCCAAGAGACTAACTCAACATCTCGACAAGCCTGTTTCGTGGTTTCCCACTCATCAGGAGACGTATAGATAAATATATTCCTATTTACATCGTCTTATATGTACGCTGGAAATAATTGAGATTGTAAATACACAAGGCTTTGTTCTATTGTCTATAAAATTGAGTTCGGTTCTATTCTTCTTACGTGTGGTGTAATTACGTAAGTTTATTCCCGGTGGTAAAGTGTTATCGGCTACGTGCTAATTAATAAGGCTTTGTTACGGTGGCGGCAAGCGGACACAAGTTCATTTCTTTTATTCAGAGAGGCTAGGTGGGGTCGGCAGATGATGAAAAATTTTTCTTTGATACATAGGTTGCATCGTTTGCTTGAGCTGTTGTAGGATCGGCATGATGAGAGTATTTTCCATGAGATTGTGTAATCAATGTCTTTGTCTTTGAGCGTCCAAATGTATTTGCTCAGTTCCGTTGAGTGTCTGTGTTTGGTGTGTCGGAAGGATGAGGTATGGTTTCTGTATCTGGTCTTAAATTCGTTTTCAGTTAGTCCGACGTACGATTCCGTAGTGTTGTTGTCTTGGCGTGTGACGGTGGCTTGGTATATTACAGATTTCTGTAGGCAGTTTCCGTTAGGTGGGCATGTGTCCTTTCGTCGGCCGTTGCATGTTTTGTTGTCCTTAGTAGTGCTGGTGGTGTTGTTGTTGTTGTTGTTGTTGTTGATGTTGTTGATATGGTTGTTGCTATTGTTGTTGTTGTTGTTGGCGGTAATGTTGTTGTCTTGCTGTTGTGAATCGATGATACGCTTGTTGTGGATGTTGATGATCTGTTTTGTGTTGTTCATGCAGCTGTAACTGATCTTTATGTTGTTGCGATTGAATATTTTCCGGAGTGGGTGGTTTTGAGGGAAGTGCTTATCTATCAGGGTGAGAAATCTGTGACCGATGTTGGTGCTGACATTTTTGCTGTATGGTGGGTTGTACCAAAGTATGTTGTTTCGTTGTCGATGTCTACGGTTGGTGGTCGTGGTTGGCTTGTATTCTAGGGTGTGTCGGTATCCGCTGTCGTCGAGTGCTTTCTGGTAAGGTGGTGCTGCTTGTTCAAAGGATGCCTTATCAGATGATAGAGTTGAAAGTCGTTTGTTGATGCCGTCAGGTATGTTTTTTGTAGTTATTGGTGGATGGTTGCTTTCACGGTGGACATATTGGAGTACGGTGTCAGGTTTAGTGAACGGTTGGTAGGTGTTGCTGTGTAAATTGAGAGTGACGTCAAGGAAGTTGATGGCGTGTTTATTTGCTTCGATCGTGATGCGCAGTCCGTTGTTGTGGAAGATGCGGCAAATCTGTTTCTTGATGTTTTCTGTTTGTCTCGGTGATGCGTTTACAGTTGCTAGTCCGTCGTCCCGGTATAGTCCTACGTTGATGTTGAGGTGTTGTAGTTGTGAGAGGAGGAAGCTTCCGACTAACTCGCATGTTTCAGCCCCGTCGAAGCTCCCCATTGTGACGTCAAATGTTGTGTCTCCTTTCTTTTGCCATGGTTGCTGGTCGTAAATGTGAATTTTTTGCATGTATGATGATGTCCTTTTCGTCTTTGGTGATGTTGTCGTGGGTTGAAGCGAAGTTGAGTGCTCTGGTAAGGAGGTCTTGAGTAATGGATGGATAAAATTCGACGACGTCAAAACTGATAAATTTCTGATCTTCCTTATTTTCAATATTCTCGAACCATTTAATTACAGAAGATGTGTTTTTCCATTGGTTGAACTTGGTAGCTTTAATTATCTTCCTATTGATTCTGTCGAGGATTTCTTTGCTGATTTTACCGATCTCGGACTTGGTGGGATTGATGAGTCGGCAGGTTGGATCTATGCATCGAGCACTGTCTCACGTAACACCGACATACAGACTTCGTAGTATGAGTTGTAGTAATACAACTTTTTTGAATGAACAAATATTGTCCTGTGAGAATCGGAACATAAAAATGAAGAC
>JAAESD010000570.1 GCA_024229695.1 bacterium | reverse complement strand
GATCAACGCATGGTAATGGAGCAAGTTGAAGAAACATTGCTCCCTTATATTAACCAATATAAGTCAATACTTTTAACTGAAGCACCTATATCATCTGCTCAAATTGGAGACGTTTTCCAACAAGCTGCTGATTTGCATAAGTCAACTCCAGCAGGCAAGGGTATATTACAAAAGTCTGCTACAGCAATCGGCCAAAGTTTGCCAGTTAAAGTAGTTCGGCAAGCAAACGCGGCAATTGATGACTTAGGTAAAAAGATTCAAGACACTGAACCAGTTCAAAATTTTGATGCAGCTGTTTCAAGACAAATGCAAGAAATAAAAACAAAGTTACAGGCTTCAGAAGCCGGTGCTGAAATAGTTAAAGCAGTTCAAAAATATGCAGCTTTCGGTAAAGAAAATCCAGGAAAACAAGCAATAATTCTTTCTGTAGTAGTTCTTGCAGCCAGTTTCGCGGCAGGCCCATTAGGTGGTGCTCTTGCTGGTTTTATAATGAGAGCTGGTAATGATTTGATTGCTGGTAAGAAAGCAAGTTCAGCAATTGGCGGAGCAGCGAAAGCCGCGGCAATTGGTGCGCTAGTTGGGTTTGCCGCAAGATGGATAGGTGATACTATTATTGGTAATATTGAGATGGCAGGTATTGAGGATATTGAAGCAATGTCGACATCCCTTGATCAAGCCGCAGTTGACAATGCTATGGCTGGAGTAACTGATCAATATGGTAATCTTGTTAGTGAATTAGATGGTGCTATGACAATTCAATTGAATGGTAATATTAATGCTTTTAATTATAGTTATGATGTTATTATGCCACCTGATGCATACCAGGCATATGAAGCCGCATCGGCGGCCGTTGATGCCGCAGGCAAAACATTTTCACCTGAATGGTATACAGAAGTAGCAAAGTTTCATGATTTTATGGCAGGTTTGCAAGCCGACCCTGACCAATCGGGTTTAAGAGCTGCGTTAGCCGCAGTAAAAGAAGCACAAAAAGCAACTATGTCATATGCAGATATGGAAGGTATTATAGGACAGTATTCAAATCTTGAAGGGTTAGTTGATAATTTATCTACTGGTAATGAAGTAATAGCAGCCGCCGCACAAGCAGGCGCCCAGCAAGCAGACCAGTTAAAAGCGGCAGCAACAAGCGCAGATGAGCCAACAGAACCAGAGAAACCAGTACCTGCTGATATGATACCACCTGAGGCGAAAACCACAGAGAGTATAGATGAAGATGCTGAACTATATGAATTTGATTTCGCCTCATTAAAGAAAATGGCTGGAACAGCCGCAAAAGGCGCAATGAACGCAGTAAAAGATATTGGTACAGTGTCCGCAAAGGATCTAATGAAAGCATGGAAGAAGTCAGGATCGCCAGAGGATACAGACTCTATTAGAAATATTTTAGTTGGAAAAGGAATGTCACCAGATGTTATTGACACAGCATTTTCAACTGCTGGAGTTGAGGCTCCAGCAACAGACGCAGAAGCACCAGCAGGTGGAGAAGCACCAGCAGACGCAGAAGCACCAGCAGGTGGAGAAGCACCAGCAGACGCAGAAGCACCAGCAGGTGGAGAAGCACCAACAACAACAGGTACAATTCCAGCAGATATTTCAATGATGGATTTGTCAGCAATGATTTTAGATGCAGGATTAATTGAAATACCATCGGGTAAGAGACTTAATCCTACATTAGCAAAAATATTACCCGAAGAAGAAACAAAGGAGAACGAAAT
>JAAESD010000569.1 GCA_024229695.1 bacterium | reverse complement strand
GTTCCTGATCCATCAGGGTCAGGACTGTTTTCGACAACACTTAAACTCTGGCCAACTTTTGCAATTCCACTTAACGAAAAGCTTGCTGCTCCATTATCAACATAAGGGATATCAATAGCAGATACTGTCACTTCTTCTGCGAAACCTTGACTATCTTTATATGAAATAATTGAGCGTATTTTCTTTCCCTCATCTGTTGCAGGAATGGTATAGGTGGAATTAGTTCCTACCTGGCTCCATGTGCTGCCATTGCTTGATGTCTGCCAGTTGTAAGAAAGAGTGCCAGTTCCATCTGGGTCAACGTTCGATTCAGTAATACTTAGAGTTTGACCAACTACTGATGTTCCATTAATAGCAAAGCTTGCTTCGCCATTGTCAACATAAGGGATGTTGATAGCTGTAGTAGTGACTTGCTCTGCAAAAGTCTGTCCGTCTTTATATGAAAGAATAGATCGGAGGCCTTTTCCTTCGTCTACTTGTTTGATCGTGTAGGTTGAATTGCTACCAACTTCACTCCAGGTGCTGTTATCACTTGAGGTTTGCCAGTTATAGGAGATTGATCCTGACCCATCTGGATCAGGGCTGTTTTCTACAACACTTAAACTCTGGCCAACAGTTGTGGTTCCACTGATCGAAAAAATTGCATCTCCGTTGTCAACATAAGGGATATCAACAGCAGCAGCTGTTACTTCTTCTGCGAAACCTTGACTATCTTTATATGAAATAGTTGAGCGTATTTTCTTTCCCTCATCTGTTGCTGGAATGGTATAGGT
>JAAESD010000568.1 GCA_024229695.1 bacterium | reverse complement strand
GGAGAGAAATGGGACGTCTATGCCTATGGGGCAACCATTTACCAGTTAATGACAGGAGAATTTTGTCGACTCAATGATGAAATTGTTAAATACAGAAAAAAAAGACAAACACAACTCAATCTGCACAGTGAAATTTCCACGACCCGAGTCGCCCGTGCCATTTGCTCTCAAGAAAATATAACTTGGCCAAATGAAGCTCAAACGGCAACAGAGCGAACATACCGCTCTATCATAGAAACATGCTTAAGCCTCAGAGAAGAACACAGACACACCAACATGGTAGAAGTTCTCAATGAACTTAAAAACTGTGAAAGCAATGACAAACTAAACTCAAACACTGAAAAGAAAAGCGAAGCCAATTACAGGCATATCAGAAGAACCAAGTGGGAACATGCTGCTACCGTCTTGCTGTCAGCTGCAGTGTCTGCAGCCGCGGCAGTTATAATCACTTTGAATTATCAGGACCCAAAAGATCCACCTTCCCCCGTACTGACACCTGAACCGGCAAAGACAGTTACAGTAGTTCCAATTGATCCAAACCCGACCCCAGCCCCAGTTCAATCAGACCCTGACCTTAACATCAAAGAGGAACAGATCGCAAATCTCATCAATGACTTCCAGCAATCTCAATCTGCATTAAATGAGCTTTGTAG
>JAAESD010000567.1 GCA_024229695.1 bacterium | reverse complement strand
TGAAATGCTCGGGTTTAGAAATGACGCAACAAAGCAAAACATGCTAGAGGGTATGCAATCAATCATTGCCAACCCTAACAGCGCCGAACAGGTGATCACCGATCGCATTAAGTTTGTTCAATCACAAGGCGGCGATCCAACTCAAACCATTAACGAACTGGTTAAACTAAAAGAAGTTGGCCCTGAACAATACGCCAAGACGGTTGAAATGGGCTACTCGATGCTAGACCCAACTGGATTTAATGCGTTCAACAAAACAAAAGGCGATCCAAACGCTGACTTAATTCGTCAGGAGATGTTACTCGGGAATCAACTCAAACAGGCTCAGATTGCTGACGCTAAGGCTCAAACCTCAATGAGGGGGCAACCAACTGCCAAGCAACTAGCTGAAGAGGAAAAGCTTGCTAGCAAGTCTCAGGAAGCCCAACAGAAAGTTCAGGATGATATTTACACCACAAACCAGAACATTGCCGCGATTGATGATCTACTGGGCAATAAGGACTACATCAACTCTCTAACGGGCTACGCTGGTCGATTCCCTGTTAATGTCACTGATGCAGGTGTCGAGGCTGAAACGTATTTCGACAACATAAAAAATAACCTTACCATTGAAAATCTAGGTGTTATGTCTGGCCCATTGACCGACACGGATATTAAAATCATATCTAATGCGGCAAGCCGACTAAACAAAGGCATGACCGAAGCAAACCTTCGTAAAGAGTTAAACCTAATCAAGAAAACATACAACCGAATGAAGACGAACTACGCCAAGCAAGCCAAGCAGGGCGGTTATGAAGTCGACCTGACAGAAGGTGTTGTCGAATCAGGCGGCGGCAATTACAACCCGTCACAGGCGCAGATTGATCTTGTTGCCAAATACTCAAACATGCCGACACAGTAGAGAGAATTATGCAGTACACAAAAGAACAG
>JAAESD010000566.1 GCA_024229695.1 bacterium | reverse complement strand
GGACCAATTTATGGTGCTCCAGGTTGGGAACCTATCTACTGTTTTGTAGGTATGGTTGCAACACCATATGATCCAGCTAAAGAAGCACAATATATTGCTGAAGACGACCTAACCACCTCAGGTGGTTGTGGTTGGGGATCAGGCGGTTCATGTGACAACACCACTACAAGTGGTGCTGGAATCGGCTATCCATATATGACAGCAACAATGTTCACTGACTATTTAGGTTCAGGTGTACTACCAGACGCAGCAGGATTTGCTGCATGGGGTGGTTACACAACAGCTAGTTCTGTAGTTTGGGAAATGAGTAAGCCAAATTCATCAGCAGATACGTTTACGTTTACTACTGACGGATTAGGCATGGAGGCTAAGAGATACGATCCAAATAGTATTTCAGTGTGGCCAAATCCATACTATGGGTACAACCCAGAAGAGCGTGATGCGCTAGATCGTAGAGTGATGTTTAGTCATCTACCTACAGAAGGTCCTGCGACAATTCGTATCTTCGCATTAGACGGTACACTAGTAAGAACAATTCATCACAATGATACAGGTTCACAACACGCAACATGGGATATGAAGAATAACTTCGAATTACCAGTTGCTAGTGGAATGTACCTGGCTCACGTAGAGACTAACCTGGGAGATAAAATTCTCAAGTTAGCTGTAATTCAACCAGAACAACGTCTAGACGTTTATTAAGGAAAAGGAGAAAATGAAAATGAAAAATACATTTAAAATCTTCCTTGGATTCGCAGTGTTGGTTTCAGCATTGACTGCTGGTACAGTAAGATCTCAAGGTACCGCTGGTGCCTCGCAGCTTCTTATTCCAGTAGGAACTGAAACGGTAGCTCTTAGCGGAACAAACGTTGGTACCGTAGCTGGAGTAGATGCATTATTTACTAATGTAGCTGGTTTAGCAAGACACAACTCTGGTTTACAAGGAACAGTTTCAACCACATCTTATATCGCAGACATCGACGTGATGTATGCAGGTATGGTTATGGCGATGGGCGAAACAGGAACATTTGGAATGACATTAAAGTCACTAGACTTTGGCGATATCCCAAAAACTACTGCTTTTGCTCCTGAGGGAGACGGACAAACATTCTCCCCTAGCTTCTTCACAGCGACAGCAGGATTTGCGAGAGCATTTTCTGACCGTGTTAATGTTGGTGTTGCAGCAAAGATGATTTCTGAGACAATCGAAGAAACATCTGCAACAGGGATGGCATTGGACGTAGGTGTTCAATACAAATTCCCAGATCAACCATTAACATTAGGTGTTGCAATGAAGAATGTTGGTAGTAGAATGCACTACGATGGTATTAACCTTGATCAGAACCTCACACCAGAGGGATCTGAATCAGGTTCATCATCTGAAACATTTAGAATTGTTGCAGACAACTTTGCTCTGCCAACAAGCCTAGATCTTTCTGCAACCTATTCAGTGCTTAATAACTTAGATGTGAGCGCAACTTTTACTAATCACTCATACCAATCAAATACTTTAGCACTTGGTGCGAAGTATACGTTGGGTAGTGCTTGGGTTGGTGCAGCGACTACAATGACTGTAGGCGATGACGAACAACCAGGCGGCGTTTCCGATGCAGATTGGGACGAATGGAGCGGATCCAATTGGGGAGCTTCAATGGGTGCAGGAGTATCGTTGCCAGTAGGTGACTATATGATGCATGTTTCATATGCTATGAGAACAGCAAATGAATACTTTGATGATCATAGCACTATGCAAGTTACCTTTGATTTCTAAACTGTTGAGTTAAGGATTCAAAATAAGAGGGGCTCTTTTTAGAGCCCCTTTTTATTTCTGAAATAATAATTCAATATTATTATATAAATAATTGGATGGGATATTTTGACCCAAGAAGTATCGATTGCTTGCACTGTCAAAGTGCATTTCCCAATGTAGATGTGCCCCTTTATCATTTTTTAAAGCACCGTCTGATGTTCCTGTATTTCCAGACAAACCAATAACATCCCCCTGCTCTACTTGTGCACCAGGTACAATTCCTTCTGG
>JAAESD010000565.1 GCA_024229695.1 bacterium | reverse complement strand
TGTTTATCCTTCATTCGCAGATGGAATTACAGATATAAGACGTCTTGTCTTTCGCATTTTGCCCATCGGTTTATCATGTCCTCAAGGTCAATAGTATCAGTAATGTCTTTTTCGCATGCGAGGATCATCATTTCATATAGCCTCTCCGGTTTCATTGATGATCTCATCAAGGTCTCGATAAGTTTCAGCTTTGAAAAGCTTCTCTCACTTGATGCAGATGTTATAGGCACAGTCAGTAAGAGCTGGTAGCATCTCTCTGTCAATGGGAACAGTCCTTTGATCCTTCGAGCATAATTTGCCGCGCTCTCTGTGCTTGTGATTTCATCAGGCTTGTTTTCAGTACAATGGCTTCGAAATACTGATATTTCAGCTTCCAGTGCACTCTCATCAGGCTGCAAGGCGATAGGCAACATGTTGATTAGACGCTGAAAATCTTCTAGCTCCATTTCCCCTTTGAATGGTGGCTGGAGGATACGCACTGCAGGAGTTAGAATTTCCAGTGGCACTTTGATATTTTCTGTCAGGGATGATATCTGCATATCAAGGATTAGGTTGAATTCTTTGCGGTAATATTCGTTAAAATCCAGCAATGCTGCATTTTCCGGCCTCTCCTCTATCCTATTCGGTATCCTTCGCGGTCGATGGTGTTTCTCAAACTGCGCTTTGCCATCAATGCCACATTTTTCACTAAAAACTAATGCTGCCAGAATTTCCTGGCCAAGTCCATTGAAATCATCCCGCACATGCTGCAGTGTGGCGATGGTAGCTTGAGCTGCTTCCAAAGTAACAAGAATGTTGATTTCTACACTTTGAATTTCCTGTGTTAGGATCTTGGTTTTCACCATGACATTTTTCATGAACATCAACATGACTACAAAATCAAACTTCTTTACTCTTTTTAGGAGACCAGCAGCTTTCATTTTCGTCTTTGCATCCTCTGACTCGTCTAGGGCTTCCAGTGCTGCAATCACTCCTTCAAAGCCTCTCCAAACTGCTCTAATAGAATCTGCTCTGGCAATCCATCTTGTCATCGATAAATTCCTTAAAGCCAGTGCTCCGTCGATATCCAGCTCTTTGACTTTTAGTCGAAAGAGGTTGTATCTCTTTGTGCTAGAGCTGAAGAACACATAAATTTCCTGAAGAATATCAAACATTTTGCAGGCAATTAAGCTGGCTTTACAACTATGCTCAACGGTAGTATTGACACGATGAGCAAGACAAGGGAAGTATGGGGTGATCGAACCCAAGTATTGACTCATCATTGCTTGACACTCATTGAAGACTCCAGACATAGAAGCAGTATAATCATATGATCGAAAAGCAATACTACTGGAGTTCAGCTCTCTTATATTCCATGACTTCAGGATTTGCTTGGCTTGACCATCGCCTGTTTTCTTGTCGATATCAGTCATATCAACAAGGCACTCTTGCAGAATTCCATGTGGATCCATATACCTTGCAACCACAGACAACTGATCTACGTGAGAGACATCTGGAGTTGTGTCGGCTATGACAGTTGTAATTTCTGACTCAGTGATTTCCATTTTAACTTTGGTTGTTACATCTTCGGCCAGCAGAAGGAGAAACTCGTTTTGAGATCTGGAACTAAGATAGTTGACCGTATGCGGTCTGTTTTCAGCTTCATCAAGCCATCGTCTGAAGGGTGGCGATGTCTTGCAAAGAGCTTCGTTATCTGGTGAAAGTTACCGTTTCCATCTTTTTCTGAACCTGCACCTCTGAAGGATAATCCTTGTCGTGCAAGTGTGCGTGTGACATCGAGTAAAACTTTAACTGCTTCACGATTTCTCTGACTCTCTGCCTCTTTTGCAATCTCTTCTTTGCGTTTATCCTTGTCTAGCAAGCAATCAATATGCATTGCTTTGCTTTGAAAACTTATCAAGGCATCGAGTGAAGCTTTGTGGGCTGTGCTGCTGAAATGACTGGACAACTTTCAAGTTTTTGCTTTGCCACGACTTTTCATTTTATGCCATGCCCTTACTCCTCTTGATGTCCAGGCCTCATCTGCCTTTTGATGACCCACTTCATCTTGGAAGATCTGGCACACAAAGCAGAAGCAAGCATCTTTAGAAATCGAGTATTCAAGGTGCGGAAAACTGCGATACCAGTCTGAAGAAAAATAGCAGTGTTTACCCAATTCGATTTCATCATTTCTCGGATATCTCGAAAGTTTTGGTTGGAATGGGCCCTGATTGATGAGGTAACTTCTGTCTGCATCCGATGAAATCTTTCTCCTAAGTGCTGGATCCCGGTCTATTGGCTCGAATTTTTCTGTCTCAAATATCATCAATTCGTCATGGTTCACACTTAGAGCTTCCAAAACTATTTCAGAATCTGCTTTCAATGCTGATGACAATGATTCCACCCTTTCGGCAATGTCTAGCAGCTCTCCAACAAGAAAGTGTGGGCTTGGTGAAATTTCAAATCCTACTTTCTTTACCAGGTCTTGGCAGTGATGAGTTCTTCACACAGATACTGCAACTTTCCAAAGCAAGAAACCCACGAGCGATCAAAAACCAGAAATCGGACCAACTTGGACTCAAATTATCTGATTCGGATCCAAAATTTTCGTGGACCGACTTTTTCCTTAGCAATAAATTTTTTGGACCGACTCAGAAATTATTGGGGGGGGGGGTGTCACACCCCCCCACACCCCCCCTAATGTGCGCCCCTGCTGCTAGTATCTTCTATAACGAATGCAAATCAACTTGAAGATCTCTTGGATGTCT
>JAAESD010000564.1 GCA_024229695.1 bacterium | reverse complement strand
GTCTGTGTTCAAGTGTTATCGGTCAGTACATTTTTGCCGGTCTGCTTGAAGAATCTCATGACGATCTACAAAAGTGGTATGCAAATCAGCGCGATTACTACAGAGACATGCTGTTCGCATTCAAGGGTGGCATGCAAGAAGTTCTGCCAGATGCAATAGTTTCAAGTCCTGATGCTGCGCTTTACTCAGTAATCGATCTGCGTAACATTGTAGACGAATACTTTTCAGCTCTTGAGTTTGTAAAATGGTGTGCAAGTGAGGGAGAGGTCACTGTTGATGGCAAGTCTCTTACTTTGCTGACAGCCCCGATGGCTGGTTTCTATTCTGTACCAGACGGAGCGCCAAATCCTGGTCGCACACAGATGCGAGTAGCTTTTGTGGAAACACCTGAGGCAATGCAAGCGGTGCCTGCACTCTTTAAGGGGTTGCTTGAAAAGTATCTGGGCTAAACAGCCCCGGTCAACTTGGTACCCTTCATGAACAATTTTGCAAAGCGGTCCATGATTTCCTGCAAATCATTGGTCAGCAGTGGAGTGACTTTTTCCATAATTTCCTGCGGCACAGAGCCGTAGAATGCTTCAGCAATGCTACCTGCTATTGCTGCCTGAGTGTCGCTGTCACCTCCAAGAGAAACTG